>JAUSJU010000051.1 GCA_030647175.1 bacterium
GTAGAGGTGGAAGACGTGATGCGGGAGGACCGGGAAGAAGCAACGAAAGGGACAGAAGGGCTTTTGCAGACAACGGAGCAACAAGACGGATTCTTAAAAGTGCCTTCAATCCTTCCCTGATATGGATGTTGCTTCTCTCACCATTTTTAGTGTTCGGCAAGGGCTTTTGCAGAAAAAGTTTTCTGCGACGGAACTCGCACAAGCTTTTCTTGGCAAGATCAGAGAAAAAGAACAAGACATCCACGCATTCCTTGCAGTAAGCGAAGAACTCGCGCTTTCTCAGGCTTTAGAAATTGACCGCAAGATTTCCAAGGGAGAATCTCTGCCGGAGTTAGCGGGAGTTCCCATATCCGTGAAAGACGCCATTCTCGTGGAAGGGCTTGTGTGCACGGCAGGATCCCGCATGCTGGAACATTATATCGCTCCGTACGACGCGACCGTGATACAGAAAGCGAAGGAAGCGGGAGCCGTCATCCTGGGCAAGACCAACATGGATGAGTTTGGAATGGGAAGCTCCACGGAGAATTCCGCATTCGGTCCCACCAAGAACCCGAGGGATCTTACCAGGGTTCCGGGAGGAACATCCGGAGGATCGGCGGCGTCCGTGGCTTCTGAAGAAGCCCTTGTTTCCCTGGGAGAAGACACAGGAGGATCAATCCGTCTGCCTGCAGCTTTCTGCGGAGTCGTGGGAATAAAGCCGACGTACGGAGCAGTTTCACGGCACGGAGTCATCGCAGTAGCTTCTTCTTTGGATCAGGTGGGGACCATGGGAAAGACGGTTGAAGACGCAAGAAAGCTTTTTGAAGTGATCTGCGGGAAAGATCCCAAGGATGGCACGAGTGTTGAACAGAGAGAGCGCCCTACAGCAAAAACCTCATTGAAGGATATTACAATCGGAGTTCCCAAAGAATATTTTGAAGCAGGGCTGGACAAGAAAGTGGGGGACCTGGTTAAAAAAGGGATACGGCTCATGGAGCAAGGAGGAGCCCATGTCGTGGAGATAAGTCTTCCTCATACTCAGTATGCGCTGGCCTCGTACTACGTCATTGATATGTCGGAGATTTCAGCGAATCTTGCCAGGTACGACGGCCTCAGGTACGGCAAGCATGTTGCCAAAGGAAAACTCTTGGAGGAATATGAAGAGAGCAGGGGACAGGGCTTTGGAGAAGAGGTGAAGCGGCGCATCATGCTGGGAACCTATGCGCTGTCTGCCGGCTACTACGACGCCTTCTACCTGAAGGCTCAGAAGGTGAGGACGCTTCTGAAACAGGATTTTGAAAAGGCTTTTGAGAAGGTGGACGTGGTGGCAGGCCCCGTAGCTCCCTTTCTTCCGTTCAAGCTTGGAGAACGCTCGGCCGATCCTCTTGCAATGTACCTGGCAGATATCTATACCGTGCCAGTAAACCTCACCGGGCTTCCTGCCATATCCTTGCCTGCCGGCACCGTGGAAGGGCTTCCTGTGGGACTCCAGCTGATCGGCAAACCTTTCTGCGAACAGACGTTGTTTGAGACAGGGGCATTATTTGAAGAGATACAATCATGAACACCGCGCGAGACATCATTTTCTATATCAATTCCTTCGCTTCATACGAGCCGCTTTTTGCATGGAAGATAGCTTCCATTTTCGTGGGCACCGTCTTTCTCGTGTTCATCATCGTTATCCTTTTCAGGACGTCATGGATCAAGTTCCAGCTCCTCTTTGATTTGACAGAATTCCTTACCTACAAGCCCTTGGGCGTCCCTAACCTTACCCGCCAATGGCAGAGGATCCGTTCCATGCTGAGAAGCGCAAACGAAGGAGAGTACAAGCTCGCTATTATTGAGGCAGACGGCATTCTTGGCAACACGCTCACTCGCTTGGGATTCAACCAGCCAACCATTGCCGAGCGCTTGAAACAGGTAAGCCCTGCTATTATCCCTAACCTGGACCAGATATGGGAAGCCCACAAGGTGCGCAACAACATCGTGCATGATCCCGACTACCGGCTCTCTTTGGAAGAAGCAAGTAAGGTGCTGGGGTATTACGAAGAAACATTCAAGAGCCTTGATTTGATCTCGTAATTCTGGTATCCTCTACTCGCGGGGTAGTGGAGTAGTACCATGCGAGGCCCATAACCTTGTGACCCAGGTGCAATTCCTGGCCCCGCAACAAGATTGGTTGTGCTTACTTGAAGTAAGCACAACATGCCGGCGTAGCTCAGTGGTAGAGCGGAGTCTTCATAAGACTAAGATCGCAGGTTCGATCCCTGCCGCCGGCACTTAGTACGAAAGAAATGCATGCGGGCGTAGCTTAGTCTGGTTCAAAGCGTCTGATTGTCAATCAGAAGAACGAGGGTTCAAATCCCTTCGCCCGCGCCGTTATTCTCCTTACACTACTTTAATGAGCAGTAGGTTTTGTTTTTGACACTCCGTACTGACCTTGTTATAAGAAGCTCAGTACCTATTTTACGAAGGAGGTGTCTTGAATGGATGCATCAAGCAGACTTATCGTGGCTGCAGATTTTGACCCGCGCAGAGAAGGGGGAGCACGAGAAGTTCATGACAGGGTGCTTGTTCTCGCTAAAAGCCTTGAGGGCACAGGCGTCATCATCAAAGTGAATTCCGTGCTTCGGGCATACGGATACACTCTGATCTCTGAGCTTCACGATCTGGGGCTCCAGGTTTTTGCCGATCTCAAACTGACAGATATTCCGAACACCGTGGAAACTGACGGAGCGATGCTCAAAGAGTACAAACCCGAATTCATCACGGTTATGTGCTCTACGGGGATCGATGGAATGCGAGCTGTCCGAGAAACGGTAGGGCAATACACCCAGGTTCTTGGAGTTACGGTGCTCACGTCTTTTAACGAAGAGGAGTGCCAGGAGATCTTTGGTTGTTCCACGAAAGCCGGAGTTTTGCGTTTTGCTCGCATGGCACAGCTGGCAGGATTATCGGGGCTCATTCTCTCGCCTCAAGAGGCAGAGATCATCAAAGCAAGACCTGAACTTACGCTGAGTCTGAACACTCCTGGAATAAGGCCGTTGTGGTCTCTTGTCGCAGGAGATGATCAAGAACGCGTCATGACGCCCGCTAAAGCGATCAAAGCCGGGGCAATGCGGGTTGTTATCGGACGCCCCATCATCCAAGCGGAGGATCCGCGCCATGCGGTAGAACTCGCTTTGCAAGAGATCACTGAGGGATTACCCTCAGAGTGAATGGAGGAAAGATCCATGGATCAAGATGAAGTTCTCCGAATACTTAGGGAGGTCGGAGCGGTGCTCAACGGCCACTTCGTCCTCACATCGGGTAAGCACAGTGAAGTGTACGTCAACAAAGACGCGTTGTACCCATATACCGGAAAGACAGGGCGTCTTTGCGAGATGATCGCTAAACATTTCGAGCAGGATGGCGTGCAAACGGTCATCGGCCCTGCGATGGGAGGCGTGATCCTTTCTCAATGGACCGCATACCATCTTGACTGGATCCTTGGACGAGACGTCTCAGCCGTGTACGCAGAGAAGGTCGGGAACGGAGATGCGTTTACCATCTCGCGTGGCTATGACGAGCTCATTCCTGGGAGGAAAGTCTTGGTGGTAGAAGATGTTCTCACCACCGGGGGTTCTGCCAAGAAAGTGGTTGAGGTCGTACGACAACTTGGCGGCAACGTTGTCGGAGTAGGCGTTCTTTGTAATCGTGGAGGCGTCACGTTCCATGATGTAGGAGATGTGCCAAAGCTCTTTGCGCTGTGCACTATTACGCTTAATACCTGGGCCAGAGAGGAATGTCCTCTTTGTAGCCAGGGTGTGCCCATCAAACACGGACGTTGGCAAGGGGCGAGAGTTCCTGCTCCAGAAACAGGTATAAGCACATAGGGGGTTACAACCGATTGGTTGCGCCCCTTTTTTATTGACAGGTATAGATTTCTATGCTATGTTATTAATTAGAACATTAAGGGTATTACGAAGGAGGTTTCCAATGGATTGGCGACATTGCGATATGGTCATACGGTATAAGAGCGAAAGGCTTCGGAGTCCAGTTTCAAGGGTATCTCTCGGAGATGGCGTCGAAGCTGAGACGAGACCCGTACTGAGTCTTGTCCCGTGCGCCCTTGCTTCGGATCTATCTGTGGATGAGGCAATCCGGAAAATACAAGCCTACATTCATACACAGAACTCCGAACTCGAAGAAGAAGAGTTCGAAGTTGAGTATGGGTTTCCTGGCCATCCCATGACTGAGGATCCTCGTGAAGAGAGCATCCTCTTCGTCACTCCTGCCGGGTGCAGACTCGGTAGCCCCCTTTTCCAGGCGCTTTCTTAAGCGCCTTTTTCTTTGATGTTGATATGAGAAGGGTTTTAGTGTAAAATAGAGGTATGGCAGATACACAATATATTGAAATTGCGTCTCCAGAAGAGCAGGAGATGCGAAAGGCTCTTGAGAAAAGAGGAGATCTTGAAGCGAAGAGATTGCTTCGTTTTCTCAATCTTCCGGACCTATCCAGAACAGAGGGAAGTCCGTTGAAAGAGATCGTTGATCGCACGAGAAACGTGAAAAGCCTTGAAGGATTTGATGTTATCAAGATACCAGAGATCATTGCAGTTCCCATCCTGTTTGATATGTTCAATATGCCCCCAGGGCATCCTGCGCGCAGCACGTCAGACACATATTACGTCAACGATGAAAATGTGTTGCGGACGCACGACACGGTATTCTGGTATTACTATCTGAACCACCCCGTCATTCAAGAGAGGATCAAAAAGAATGAAGCGTTCGGCACGATCTGTTTTGGCAAGGTGTATCGCAAGGATGAAATAGACCGCAGACACATGAACGTATTCCATCAGATCGGCGGATTATACTTAGCTCCAGACAATCAGAGAACCGTCACTCCGGAAGATCTAAAGAATGTTCTCTCTGACATCGCTCGGAATATTTTCGGCAACGACGTGAAGTTCCGTTTCTACGACCATACCTTTCCCTATACCGACCCTAGCTTTGAAATGGAAGCTGAGATCAACGGCCAATGGGTAGAGATGCTCGGATCAGGATTGCCGCGGAAAAGCGTTCTATCAAACTTCGGCCTTGAAGGGTACAACGGATGGGCGTTCGGATTCGGCTTAGAGCGTCTAGCGATGGCGTCTATGGAGTTGCCGGATATTCGGTTGCTCTGGTCCCAGGACGATCGGGTAAAACAGCAGCTCAAACTCGGCACCAAATTCAAAGAAGTTTCCAAGTTTCCCCCGATCATTCGTGATATATCGTTTGTGGTTGATAAGGATTTCGTGCCCAATAATTACTTTGACTTAATACGAGATCTGGGCGGAAATCTGGTGGAACAGGTGGAACTTCTTGACAGCTATGAAAACGCTGAGAAGTTCGGCGAGAACAAGATGAGCTATACCTACCGGATAACATACAGAAGCATGGATAGGACCTTGGTTTCAGGGGAAGTCGACGCCATTCAAGACCAGGTATACAAGCAGACGGCAGAGCAATTTAAGGCCGAACTGAGGTAGGATTTTGGGCATATTTCCCCTTTGTTTCTTGCTGAAAATATGCTAGTATTGAGGTATACATTTTCATTGGAATTATGGCAAAAGAAGAGGTAAAAAAAGCCCGTCCCAAAGAGAGTAAGGGAGGGGAATATACCGCAAAGGAGATCTTTGTACTGGAAGGGTTGGATCCTGTGAGGAAGCGCCCTGGAATGTACATCGGTTCCACGGGAATTGACGGACTCCACCACTTGATCTGGGAGGTTTTTGACAACTCCTTAGACGAAGCGATGGGGGGGTATGCAAAGAATATTGAAGTCACCTTGTTGCAAGCTGGCAGAGTGAGGGTGGTAGACGACGGACGAGGAATCCCAGTAGACAGACACGCCCAGACCAAGAAATCGGCATTGGAAACCGTGCTCACCACGCTGCATGCGGGAGCCAAGTTCGGAGGCAAAGCATACCAGGTCTCAGGAGGATTGCATGGAGTGGGAGTGTCTGTAGTGAACGCTCTTTCCACGTACCTGAAAGCAGAAGTGCGCCGTGACGGCGCAACGTATGAGCAAGAGTACAGCAGAGGAAAGGTGAAGGGGGCTGTGAAGAAAGTGGGAGTCTCTCGCGAGACAGGAACCACCATCACCTTTGAACCTGACGCAGACATCTTCAAGGAAAGGGAGTTTGATCTCAAGCGCATTCTTTCCCATCTGAGGCAGCAGGCCTACCTTACTCCGGGAGTGAAGATCGTCGTCAAAGACGAACGGGAAAAAGAGCATCAGAACTACTGCTTCTACTTTGAAGGAGGACTGGCTTCCTACATCCAATACCTTACCGAGGACATGACTCCCCAGCACGAGACCGTATTCTACGTGAAAGCAGAGAAAGAAGGAGTGCAGGTGGAAGCTGCGTTGCGCTACACGGAAGAGTTTGAGATCTATGAGGAAAGTTTCGCAAACAACATAGGCACGCAAGAGGGGGGTATGCATTTGACCGGGTTCAGAACGGCGCTCACCCGCACGCTCAACGACTATGGAAAGAAGAACAACTACCTGAAGGGAGAAGACTCCCTTACCGGAGAGGACGTGAGAGAGGGGATGACCGCTGTGGTGTCAGTAAAGATACGGGAGCCTCAGTTTGAGGGACAGACCAAAGCAAAGCTAGGAAATCCTGAGGCCAAGACCGCAGTAGAAGCCGTAGTGGGGGAGGCCTTGTCTGACTTCTTGGAGAGGAATCCACAGGACGCGAGAGCCATTCTTGAAAAAGGCTTGCTTGCTTCCAAAGCAAGAAAAGCCGCAAAGGCAGCCAGGCAGACCATTCTGAGAAAGGGAGCTTTGGACGGGATGTCTCTTCCTGGGAAGTTAGCTGACTGCTCTTCGCGAAAGCCAGAAGAATCAGAGTTGTACATCGTGGAGGGCGAGAGTGCGGGTGGCAGTGGAAAGCAAGCACGAGACAGAAGATTCCAGGCGATCCTTCCCTTGAGAGGAAAGATTCTCAACGTGGAACGGGCAAGACTGGATAAGATATTGGAATCCAAGGAGATCAAGAATCTGATCATTGCGATCGGGACCGCCATAGGGGAAGATTTTGACATTGAAAAAGCGAGGTACCATCGCATCATCATCATGACCGATGCGGACGTTGACGGTTCTCACAT
>JAUSJU010000052.1 GCA_030647175.1 bacterium
TAAACCCTGCGGGAGCCAGCACTTCAATCCGATATTTCTCTTGGAATCGCACCATCGCGGCCTGGGTAAGGGTAAAGAAATTCCCAGAAACCAAGCCTTCAGGATACAACGCGGGCTCTTTAGATTTTAAGAGTTCCTGCAGGCATCGGACTTCGCTGTCATCTTTCAAGCCGAAGAAAAGGTCTTTGGTAAACTGCGTACAGAAAGCGCCCCCCTGACTTCCCAGCATTCGAGCAAGCTCCGCCTGCAACGCCACGATCTTCTTTTTCAATGATTCAATTTGTAAGAGAAGCTGCGAGATCAACGCCTCTTCTTCTTGAGGACTGCGCTTTGTCGTAGAAATGGAGAGGGAGAACTGGTACGAAGAATACTCCTCATCCAAAGCCTGAAGCTTCTTTTGGGACACCGGGAGCAGAACAACGGAACGGATCTCACTGTTAAACTTTGGTATGAACAATTCTCCACGATTCTCCTTATCCAAAGAAAGAAATTGAACGGAGAACTTCCGCTGTTCGTCCTCTATAATGTAGGGAACCTTAAAAACCCCTATAGAGTCTCCCTTGAACTCAACTTTCAATGTGTCTTTCCCTCCCACTATCTTATACCAATTCCCTACCCAGTCTTGGGTCACGTGATTTAGCACGAGCATATTTTCCCCAATAGACGGGAAGAAATTGGTCTGGGGGATAACCCTAAAGTTCACAAGATGAGGATTATGATAGCAATATCTAGAACCGTACGTGCAGTCGTTTAAGAAAAGCGCAATGACCCAGTTGACGAATACTTGGGAAAAATCCTCTTTGAACGCCTTCTTCTGCAAAACTTCATTCAAAGAGGCAATGCCAACAAGAGAAGATTTCAAGGAATCAACCAGGATTTCCCTTCCGTACTGATCAACCAAGTACTGGGCAAAAAGATCCGCTATGCCATAATCATACGCCTTATTCTCCCACTCCGTGAGGGCATTGGAAGGTTTCTCCAGAAAACTCTTGACGCGCTGTTTTAAATTACTGTCTTCGTAGTTTGCGTCATACCCCATAAGGGTCGGAGCATATTCTGCTCGAACTTCATTAAGCCAAACTTCTTCTGAAACTTTGCGTACGATATCTTTCTGGTTAAAGGTCACGAGATGAGTAAACTCATGAGCGAGAAAACTCTTTAGAAACGGACCGCGCATTGCCTTCACGCTCAAATATACCATTTCCCGTTCATTAGAACTTGGGACCTGCACCCTTGAGTACTCGTCTCCATAGTTCGTGTATCCTCCCGCCCCGTCCCGCATGTCATGAAACAGCACGGTAATAACGGGGTTTCTGTCAATGCCGGGATTCCATTCCGATCCGAACGTTTCGGTTATCGTCGGGTATATCCGCTGCTCAAACTCGGTGGCAAGGTCTATAAGAAAGCTCTGTATCTGGGGGCGATCTTCCAGCCTCTGGCTGTTCCACCAGGTCTCCTCCACATAAAAATACACCCGTGCGTTCGCAACCTGAAGAACAGCGTCAAGTTCTCGGCGCTGGGATGCATCGTATGCGGAGTCAACTGAAAAACGATACTTGTCACCCAAGATATCGGCCGCTGCTCCTGCTGGCGCAAGAAAAGCGCCCAGAAAAACAAAAGCGAAAACCAGCCTACTTAGATTGTGATTGCACATTGAGAAGGTTTGCGTATTTCGCAAATCGTTCATTATCCCCTACCTCCAGGAAGTAAGAAGTCATCCAAGAAAACAGGTCTGGATGATTGTTTGTTGCCTCCAATCCCTTTTGAAAGAATGCCTCTATCTCTGCGGGAGACTTCTGGAGGCGGTAACGGTACAAATATCCCAGGCTTCGGTAAAGCTGGGGCTTGTCTGGATACAACGCAATGAGTTGTAACCATGTTGCCTCTGATTCCTCGTAGTACCCAAGTTCGTCATAAAGATTGGCAAGATTATTCAAGGCAAGGAAGTTTGCAGGGTCTATGCCCAGCGCGCCCTGATACCATCCCACAGCAAGCTCTTTTTCCCCGAGTAAACCAAGATATGTTCCAATGTTCAAAAGCGCGGAAAGGTCGTTAGAAGTATCCTCATCTTCAAGCAATGCTCTCGCCTCTAACATCCCTGCCACGTATGTTTCTCCTTCCGGATGCCTGGTCTTCAACTCTTCCAGGAACGCTTCATTAATATCTTTGGGCGAAATAGACGACTCTTGCTCGTTCTTTTGAGGAGGATTAAAGACGATAAAAGCAATAACGGCGCCGATCAAAACAAGAAAAGCAATGCTAGCGAGAATGATTTTTTGCATATATTCCACTATATCACACCAACAAAAACCCGCCAGAGAGGCGGGCCTTTGCATCCCACAAGGAAGGACTATCTACTTGCCGAGCAAGGAATTCAGTTTTGCTCGGGTGGCTGGGCCAAGGATACCAGTTCCGACGGTCAGCCCTGACGGCATGAGCACTTCAGAAGCGTACTTCTCCTGGAACTTCACGACTGCTGCCTTGGTCAACGACCCGAAGAGCGTCGTTTCATTCCCCGGAGAGCCTGCTCCGGTAGAAGTGATCCTCGTAGTGGTATCCTGGTTCAACAACGCCTGTAAACATTTTATCT
>JAUSJU010000055.1 GCA_030647175.1 bacterium
CCGGATCTCGGGTACATCGTGACGAGAGCAGGCGTGAAGAACGGGAAGGTGGAGCAGGCAGAACTTGAACCGGATCTCGGGTACATCGTGACGAGAGCAGGCGTGAAGAACGGGAAGGTGGAGCAGGCGGTAGCTACCATCTTGAAAGAATACAGAAAGATTGCAGATCACGGGGTTTCTGCAGGAGAGCTTCAGAAGGCAAAGGAGAACATGAAGGGGAAGATGGCTCTGCAGATGGAGTCTTCCGACGCCCAGGCTTCGTTCTACGGCCTCCAGGAGATCATGGAAAAGAAAACGTTAACCCCCGAAGAGACATATGATATGATTGAAACCGTCACCAGGGCTCAGGTGAAATCCTTGGCCCAAGAGCTCATGGCTCCTATGAGATTGAACCTCGCCCTCATGGGTCCCCACAAAAATGCGCAGAGATTAAAGAGGCTCATGCTTAAAGCATAACTTCTATATGAACGAGAAAACGCTGGATATTTCTTGGGAGACGATAGGCAGAGTGTCTATCGCAATCCTCGTGTTCTATCTACTCTTCCTCACGAGGGATATTTTCATGTGGATGCTGTTCGGGGTCGTCATCTCCATTCTTTTTGAACCCGTCATCGACTTTGCCAGCCGTTTCGGAATTCCACGGGGGATCTCCGTGGTGTCTGTGTACCTTGCGTTCTGCGGGATATTAGCTCTTACGCTCTACAGCATATCCCCGTTCTTTGTAAATGAAATCCAGAGATTCTCCCAGCTTCTTCCCCAGTACCTCCAGGTTGCCGCTCCTCCCCTGAAAGGGTTCGGACAGGAAGCGTTCTCTACTATCCAGGGAGTTCTTACGGCTCTGGGAGACAATGCCCAGAAGGTCGCCTCCAATGTCCTTGCGGGGCTCTTTGCTGTGCTCGGAGGGATTTTTTCTGCAATCTTCGTTCTGAGCATCGCCATCTTCCTTTCCCTGGAAGAGAAATCCGTGGAGCGTTTTATTTCATTCCTCTTTCCCAAAGTTCATGAGCCGATGGCTCTCAGCTTATGGAGAAGGGCGCAGAAGAAGGTTACTGGGTGGTTCATTTCCAGGCTTTTGAGCTCCGCATTCGTGGGACTGCTGATGTTCGTCACCCTTTTCCTCTTTGACGTGAAGTACCTGTTTTCTTTGTCCCTGCTAGCTGGGATCCTCAACTTCATTCCCGTGGTAGGGCCTTTGGTGACCGCGCTTTTCTTGGGAGTCGTGGTTGCGTTTGACTCATTCACTAAAGCTTTGCTCGTCCTTTTGGCATTCACCTTGATCCAGCAGATTGAAAACAATGTTTTGACCCCCATTCTCACCAAGCGTTTCGTAGGGCTCCATCCCGTACTGGTGCTGTTGGCTCTGACCATAGGAGGAAAGCTTTGGGGCGTCATGGGAGCCGTCTTGGCGGTACCTTTAGTGGGCATCCTCTTTGAGTTCCTGCATGATTTTCTTGAGCGAAGGAGAAAGGAAGAGGAATCTTCTTGACCTCGCACCTGGCGCTTCGTACAATACGATATCGTGCGCGTTTCTCAGTACCTTGTAAGGAGGAAGACAATGTCCAGAGTCCTTTCCTCCGATGAATTGCGGGGGATGATTGGAAGTCATGTGCCAATATACTACTGCGTCGATGGAGATCGCTACGTAGGCGTTCTCTCGGCCCAGGTAGCCGCTTCCTCTACGGGGGAAGACCGATACAGCTTTATTGGAACGCTGTTCGGCGATGACTACAGATCTATTAAAATCTCCAATGGAAAAGTCGGAGACTTTGCTCTTCCAGACGATTCTCTTTTCGCTCTTGTTCTATAGCAAGAGCTTTTTTCTTCCCTGAAGGTGTGCTACAAAAGCCATATGAAACATATCTATGTCGGGGTTGCGTGGCCCTATGTGAACGACGTGTTCCATCTAGGGAACGTGGCGGGAGCGTATTTGCCTCCTGACATTTTTGCGAGGTTCCACAGGCTCAAAGGGAACAGAGTGCTCATGGTTTCAGGGTCTGACTTCCATGGAACCCCTATTACCTTGAGAGCGGAAAAAGAAGGAAAGGATCCCGAAGCAGTAGCCTCGTCCTTCCATGAACTGGATAAACAATACCTCAAACGGTTTTTCATTGAGTACGATCTCTATACCTCCACCCACACTCCCAATCACCGGAAGGTAGTGCAGGAGATGTTTCTCAAGCTCTTGGGAAACGGGTTCATCACAATACTGAAGACAGAACAGCTCTATTCTGAGCACTCCAAGAAATTCCTCCAGGATAGATATATTGAAGGGGAGTGCCCTCACTGCCATGCGAAAGACGCCAGAGGAGACCAATGCGAGAGCTGCGGAAGGCAATTGGATCCTTTAGAACTCATCAATCCGGTGTCTAAGGTAGATAAGAGCGCTTTGGTAAAAAAGGAAACAGAGAACTACTTCCTTGATCTGGGAAAACTCCAAGGACCCGTGAAGAAGTGGCTTGTTTCCAGGAAAAACTTGAGGCAATGGGTGCAAAGAGAAGCATTGGGCTGGGTGAAAGAGGGATTAAAGCCCAGAGCGATCACGAGGGACATGGATTACGGAGTTCCCCTCCCTATTGCGAAGATTCCTGCCAAGCTGCGCATACACAACATCCAGCACAAAGTGTTCTACGTGTGGTTTGAGGCGGTGATCGGGTATCTTTCGGCTGCCATTGAGTACTCCAAGAAGAAAGGGGATCTAAGATACTGGAAAAGCTTTTTCTACGACAAAAAAGCTGAGACGTTTTACTTCGTAGGACAAGACAACCTGGTATTCCATACGATCAACTGGCCCGCCCAGCTCATTGCCTACGACACAAACATCAATCTTCCAACGAACGTGTTCGTGAACAAGTTCCTTCTGCTGGAAGGAAAGAAGATGTCAAAAAGCAGAAACTGGTTCATTGAGACCCCGTACCTTCTAGAAAACTATTCCGTGGATGCTCTGAGATTTTACCTCGCCCTCAATAATCCCGAGCAAAAAGCGTTGAACTTTACCTGGCAGGATTTTGTGGAAACGAATAATAATATCCTCGTTGCAACCATAGGGAATTTTATCCATAGGGTTCTCACACTTTCTGTAAAGAACTTCGGAGCGTCGTTCTCTCTTTCAGATGTTTCTCAGCCCGTGAAGGCGCGTATCAAGAAAGCATTTTCAACAACATCTCTTCATATGGAACGGGGAGAGTTTCGGTTAGCTACGAGTGAAGTTGTTTCGCTTGCTTCTTTTGGCAATCGGTATGTAGACAAGCATCAACTCTGGCATTTAGTAAAGAACGACAAGAAGAAGGCAAAGAAAGCGGCAATAGATTGCCTAGCGATCATTCAAGCGCTTTCTGTGCTTTTGCATCCATTTACCCCACAAGCGTCAGATACCCTCCGTTCTGTACTGGGGAGTCCAAAGACCAAGACAAAAAAAGGAAAAGACCAATGGAATTATGAAAGCCTTTCCTCAAGAGTGCGGTTGGCAAAGAATATCACACCTCTTTTTTCCAAGATAGATGAATCCGTTATTGCGAAGGAAAAAGCAAAACTAAGTTTGAGATAAAAGAAAAAAGGGCGAAATGTCGCCCTTTAGGTCCCTCTTCTCTCAGATGCACGCGCACCTTGAATAGGGATGATGTTATGAAGGTCAACTCCTTCCTTGATTCCTTTTGCCATCGCTGACATAAGGAGAGCAGCGGTGTCTGGCATGAAGATTCGGGCAGAAAGCTCGGCTGAAACGAGAGCGAAATCATCAACTCCAGATTTCAGTTCAAGCCCTCCTTCTTCCGGAATCGCCGTTTGTTCCGCTAAAGAAGTTGTGCCCGTGGGATTTCCCCCTAGATATGGGATTTGGTCGTCAAGGTATAGGACTGCGAAGACCTGCGCAAATTCTCCTTTAGGAAGGAAGCGCCGTACCGTTTCGCGACCTATCTGCATCATTTCCTGACCGGCGTACCAGAAGTTGCGGGTTGAGCGGTTCTCATTCACCGACACCCCTGAGATTCCAAAGTGGAAACAGTATTGGTCGTCCATTCGGGGAATGGCGATGTCGGTCTGCTGGAAGAAGACTTCCCCAGCCCCGTATCCTCCTTCTTGTTGAGGAGGTACTTGCAGATGCTTTACAAGCACTCTCTCGTACACAATTTTTGTGAACTCTGGGCTGTTGGTGAAGTTAACCATCTCTGCAAACGCAAGGCGGAGTAGTCTGACTTCTTCCGTTGAGAACTGCTGCATGAATTTGCTAATCGCACCTGCGGTAATCTTCCCTTTCATATAGCCACCTCCTAAGGATTTTAAAATGTGTGCTACAAGTGATATAGCATTAAATTGTTTTTTGTCAATTGAGAGGTCATTTGACAAACAATCTTGGATGTAGATAATAGAGGTGCTTTCCCTGTCCAGCTTAACTTCTGCAGGGGAGGGTTTCAGGGGGTCCGAGGCTAGAAGGCCCATATTGCGAGGGGAGTGCCCCACCTCTTACGACGTGAGCTTGTCTCGGACCCTCCTCTATTTTCCAACACAGGGTATCTTTCAAAGATGCCCTTTTTCTTTCTCAAGACTTGACAAAGATTTTTAAGCAGGTAGAATGCACGATATGACAATACGCAACCCCAGAACATGGCATTATTACGGGAAGCCCTTCACCAAGGGTTGGTTGCGTTTTGCTCTATAGAAGAACCCTATTCTTTGCGTAGACTCTCCACAACCAGCTCTAAGGCTGGCTGTTTTTATACTAGTGGTTTGAAGTGCCGGGGCGACTAGTACCCCCGGCTCTCCAGGCCAAGGAGAAGCGCGCTCTTCTTGTAGTACATAATTCATTGTTGGAACGCCTGGTTTCAGCATCAAAGAAAGGAGGAAGACATGGATCCCAAGAACTTTGGTCCGCACCTCGTGGAAGGCCCGTTCTCTGAGTACCCCAGTTTCGGCTGGCCTCAGTAAGTCGCCCTGAGCAGGTAGGGAGGAGAGTTGCGACGGCAGCTCTCCTCCCTCATCAAACCATGGAGGTGTTAGATGGGATGGTGTCCTGGCCTTCTCCCCCCAGACGAGATCGCTCCAGATCCTCCTAAACCAATAAAGAAGGGTGGGAAGCCATGATGGTTTCCCACCCTCCCCCTTTTTGCTAGCTTGAAGATATTCCCATGCCAAAGCTTTTATACGCAAGCACGAAAAACAAAGATATGCGATACGCAGTCAAGACGGACATCATGGACCCGTTCTTTTTTATTGATACAGGAGAGAATCAATATGTATTCTTGGACCAGAGAGAATTCGAGGTATTCCGAGAAAAGAACAAGAATCTTAGAGTAAGCCCCGTGCTTTTAGCCTCTCCATTCCTTTCTGCCAAAGAGCTCGGAGCAAAGCTTCTTGAAGAATACGGACTGAAAGGAATATCCATTGATGTTCCCTCAACCTTTCCCCTCGCATTGGCAGATTTCCTCAGAGAGAAAGGAATGAAGCTCGTACCAGTTCCCCAGATCTTTCCAGAACGCAGCCAGAAAGCTTTAGAGGAAATACAGGCGATACGCCAAAGCATTCGCAGTACGGAAAAAGCCTTTGCATTGATTGAGAGTATTCTCAGAGTATCCCAGATCCAAGGGAGCTATCTTTCATACCAAGGCGTACAGCTCACATCTGAGTTCCTGAAGAAAGAAGTGGAGGCCTTGTTTCTGGAAGAAGGCATGGTGAGCGAAGAAGGGATTATTATTTCCACGGGTCCGCAGACCGCAATTCCTCATCACCTCGGAAAAGGGAAGATACTGGCACACGAACCTTTGGTATGCGATATATTTCCTAAAAGCAAGGAAACAGGATATTTCGCAGATCTCACAAGAACATTCGTGAAAGGAAATCCCTCAGAATATTTGGTAGAGATGATAGAAGCCGTATTGAAGGCGCAAACCGTAGCACTGCAGGCGGTGCGGCCAGGAAGCAAGGCAAGCGATGTCCACGAAGCGTGCAGCAACGCATTACGAGATTCGGGGTTTGACGTGGGAGAACAAGGATTCACCCACGGCACAGGACACGGAGTGGGTCTTGAGGTGCACGAGCCTCCGTTCCTGGGGGCTTCTTCAGAAAGCATTCTTTGCGAAGGAAATGTGATTACGATTGAGCCTGGTTTGTATTATAATGAGCGAGGCGGAGTCAGAGTAGAAGATATGGCGCTCATTACCTCTCAAGGGATTGAGATACTAAGTTCCTACCCCAAGAACTGGCTCATCCCGTAACCAGTATGCGAGAGATTCTTCAAAAACTCATTTCCTACAGGACGACGAGAGACAATCCAGAGGAGATCAACAAGGCATTCCAGTACATCGCCTCGCTTTTTGACAAGAGCGTTTTTGACGTACAGGATTTTGAGCACAACGGAACGTATTCCCAGCTCGTTTCTTTCAAGGGGAAAGATGCATTACATCCTCGTATTCTACTGAACGGCCATCTTGATGTGGTGCCAGCAGATAATGAGGAACAATATGAGATGCGCACAGAAGGAACCAAGGCATTCGGAAGAGGAACTTCTGACATGAAGGGAATGTGCACGGTACTGATTGAGGCAATGAGAGAGTTGGGCAAGGGAACAAATCCACCAGATGTCGCTCTTTTGCTTACAGGAGATGAGGAAGTGGGAGGGGAAGACGGGGTTGGATATGTGATACGGGAGACGAGTATGCGTCCTCAGTTCGTGGCGTGTGCAGACACGTCAGACGAGGACGGGCATGTTATGGTGACCAAAGAAAAAGGCTCTGTATGGGTGGAGATGAAGGCAGAGGGTAGAACTGCGCACGGAGCATATCCATGGAGAGGAGAAAATGCTTTAGAGAAGCTCGTGGCAGCAATAGAGAAGATCAAGCAATGGGTGGGTCCTATGGAGCCGGACGCATGGAAGACGACCGTGAACGTTGCCGTGCTGGAAACTTCAAACAAGACTCCTAACAAGGTTCCTGCTGACGCTCGTGGCATACTTGATATCCGTTTTACTGAAGCTACGGCCAAGACTCCGCAAGAGCTCATAGAGAAGATTCGTGCCCTCGTGCCGGAGGTTTCTGTGCATGGAGAGACGAATGGATCTCTTCTTGTCGTAGATGAGAACAATCCTTTCTTGCAAACCTTTAAACGCACTACAGAGTCGATAATCGAAAAAAAAGTTATTATGAGGATTGAACATGGAGCGACGGATGCGAGATACTTTGCGGAAATCGGAGTGCCGACCGTCATCTTCGGAGCAATAGGAGGGGGATGGCATGCTCCTGGCGAATGGATTGATCTGGAAAGCCTTGAGCAGAGCAAGAACATCTTGACAAGGTTTTTGGCTAGCGTATGATTTATTAAAGTTCTTTTAGGGAAAGTATATCTATCCAGTAATCCGCGGGATAAGCTGTTCTCCTTTGTGAGACATACGCACCCGCCACAACGCAAAAATACTGGGTTTGGATACTTTTCCGCAAGGAGATGATAGCCTATGAGTGTTTCTGGCTCCAGTAGGAGCAATGCTAGATCCCTAATGCGAAAGCATTAAAGGCCTACCTTCTTTGTGCTTTTCAGGAAAGAGGTTCTCAGATGAATTCTGGACTTCCACCTTAGTACATTTTCGCCGGTAGCATCGTCTCTCCAAGAGGGGATACCAACAATGGTATCCCCTTTTCTTTTTAATAGGTCTTGACAATACCTTTTGATTTTCTATACTACATACTATGCAAAAAGGCCTCAGGCAAATCTTGGTCTTGAACCTCATTACCCTTTCCCAAGGGAGGTCTTTTCATGGAGCATAAGAACTAAGCATTCATCGAAAGAAAAGGCCTCCCCGAACAGGGAGGTTTTTTCTTGTATCCCAGCACCACGAGGAACGTTTGAGAGTCGCTTAGAGCTTTTTGGAGAGTTCTGAGCGGCTCTCAAAAGAGAGTCAGCACCTTTCAAAAGGAGAAGAGAATGGATACTTTCATTGATAAAACTCCTGAGAGCAGGCTTTTAACGAAGTTCCATTCCATTCAAGCACGAATAGGGAAGGTTGCTCTTTCCCCGAAGGAAAAAGAGGCCGCCCAGCGTGCATTGGAAAGGACACGAGAAGAGTTAAAACAAATGGGAGTTTCGGTCTAATAAAAATACCTCCCAATCCTTTCATAGGGCTATCTGGTTTTCCAGAAAGCCCTTTTTTCTTTACAATGAACACATATGTTTATTGATACCCATTGCCACCTCAACTTCAGCGCTTTTAAGGAAGACAGAGACAGAATTATAAAGGAAGCGCTGGAAAAGGGCATGCAGATCATTATGCCAAGCACTCAGTACTCTACCTCAAAGAGGGCCGTGGAAATCGCAGAGCGATATTCCGAGGGAGTATATGCTGGCATAGGATTGCACCCCATCCATGTGGACGCGAGAACCGTAGACGTACAGGAGGTGGAGTCTGAAGAAAAGGAAGGGCAGCCGTGGATGACCTTTGACACAAGAGGAGAGGAGTTTGATTATCAGGTATATAAAGACCTCGTAGCAAGCAAGAAAGTGGTTGCAGTAGGAGAGTGCGGGCTTGACTACTACTATCAGCCCAAAGGATCCCAGAAGCGCATAGAGTTTCAAGCACGGCAGAAAGCTGTATTTGAACAGCATATCAATCTCTCTCTAGAACAGGATCTCCCCCTTATCATCCATTGCAGGAAAGCCCACGACGATCTTCTTGAAATGCTTGAAAGATACAGAGGGAAAGTGAGAGGAGTCGTGCATTGTTACACGGGATCTCAAGAACAGGCACTCAAGTTCCTGGATTTTGGATTCTACTTTGGGTTTAACGGCCTCATCTTTAAAAAAGTCCTTGCTCTTCCCAGTCCAGAGGAAGTAATCGCTTCTCTTCCTTTAGATCGCATTCTTTTGGAAACAGATGCTCCATATCTATCTCCTCCCCAAGCGCATACCGAAAGAAATGAGCCATTGTTTGTGCGATACGTTGCAGAAGAGATAGCTAGGATCAAAAAACTTCCCGTAGAGGAAGTTTCTCGTGTCACGACAGCGAACGCCAGAACTCTCTTTGCCCTTCCTTCTTAAGAGAGTTTGATCTTCTTCACTTTCTGGCGGTTTATCTTGGGAAGCCGCAGGGTCAAAACACCGTCCTGGAATGAGGCCTCTGCTCTGTTTGAGTCAACTTCCTCAGGAAGAATGATCTGGCGGGAAAAGCTTCCCCAGAAGCATTCTTGGTGGATGTAGTTTTTCTTTTCTTCTTTCACGAGGTTCTGGCGCTCTCCTTTAATGGTCACCATGTCGTTCTCAATGGCAATGTCTAGATCCTCTGGTCTTACTCCAGCTACCGCCGATTGCACCACGACGTCGTCTGCCGTCTGGTAGACGTCTACGGTAAGCTCTCCGTCTTCAAACCACTGGTCCATGGGGGATCGTTCCTCAGGCCCCTCTTTTTTAACAGAAGTTTCGCCCGCAACTTTTATCTTCTTTACCGTTTCCTGCTTCTGCCTTGGAGCCCTCGTTTTCTTTGGCTTGGGCTCTTCCTCCTGCTTTTCCTCGAGCCCCTCTTCCAAGCTCATAGACCCCTTGAGTTTTTCAAAAAATGACGACATATGATGTATTACGATTTGATTGGTTGTAGCTTGGAGATAGCGAACGGCACGTAGGAGGCCAGGAACAAAATGATGGCCATGGGAACCGCGTAGCGCCATATCTCCGTACCTTGTATTATATAGAGATTGAAAAGTCCGTGCAAGAACGTGGCTCCCATAAACCCCCAGAGAGGGCGTTTCATGACAATAGAGACTCCGAGGAATCCCGCAACCAAGGCGTGCAAGAATACAGCTCCAACGAACCGGAACACGCTCAAGGAAGCCAAAGAGAGAAAGGGAGAGTAGCTGCTGAACCCTGCCAAGATGAGGGTGTTCTCCAATGCGGCGAATCCCAAAGCTCCCACAATCATATAGAGAGGGATATCAATGGGTTCATCCACAACCCGTTTCTTGAGGACCGAAAGGCGCACTGCCCCGTACTTCAAGAATTCTT
>JAUSJU010000004.1 GCA_030647175.1 bacterium
ATGGTTTAGAAACGAAACCGAATAGCCAAAAATACTATAGAAACAGAACTCCTCTTGACAGTATTTCCTGCTGGTGATAAAGTAAAAACCCGAGAGACCATATATGCAAAACAGCAACCAAAAAATAGCGATAACCAGTACATTGTTTAAGCAGTACGTCTTGCGAAAGCAAGGCTGGGTTTATTGATCTCTCCTCCCAAGGAGTACCTAATCATCAATCAATAAATCTGGCGCTCCCAAAGCCAGTTTTTTTAACCACTATCATGATTACAACAACAGACAACAAATTCTATCTCAGCAAGGAAGGGCTCACGAAGGCCAAACAGGAGTATAATAAGCTTCTTGAGTTCAAGAAATCCAAAACGAAAGGGGAGGTGCCCGCCATCTTGCATTCAGAGGATGTGAACCCGGAATATATTACATTTCAAGAAGATCTTTCTATTCTTGACGCGCGCCTTGCTGAGTACGAGAATATCCTCAAAAATTCAGAGATCATTAAGAGTCCCTCTAAAGAAAAGCGGGGGGAAATTTGTCTGGGAGCAAAAATCGTATGCGAAGTAGGCGGCGAGCGAGATGAGTTTGTCATCGTTGGATCTCTCGAATCAAACCCCTCTCTAGGGAAGATAAGTAATGTGTCGCCTGTAGGGAGTACGCTGCTTGGCCATAAAGCGGGAGACATCGTGACGGTGAACTCCTCAATCAAGGTTACATACAAGGTATTGAAAATTTCTTACTGATAGCGTATAAAGAAACTGTTCTCTGAAGGAATCAAGAATACCTCTTCAAGAGAGTTATTCTTGATTCCTCCGAGGGGGTGGAATCTTAGTTCTTTTAGTGGGCACGAGGGAAACTCTTCCTCCGTTGGGAAAGGAGGGTAGACATGGTTACAAAAGTTGTTCCAGTGAACAATTTTACGGGGGAAGAGTGGAGAGAAGTAAAACTCTTATCTCTTACCGCTCAACAGAGGCGACTTGTAGACGCCGCAAAGGAAGCGCTACAAAGAGCGTACAATCCCTACTCAGGGTTTTCAGTAGGCGCTGCCCTGAGAACAGGAAAAGGGATAGTCCTTGGAACCAACGTAGAAAACGCTGCGTATGGCTCTAGTATTTGCGCCGAACGT
Organism: bacterium; assembly: GCA_030647175.1. Classification (GTDB taxonomy): domain Bacteria; phylum Patescibacteriota; class Minisyncoccia; order Minisyncoccales; family UBA10102; genus JAUSJU01. The sequence goes on from JAUSJU010000004.1 coordinate 1,121, forward strand.
TCTGCCTTGGTAAGTGCAAATGCACAAGGCCTTGGCGACAGCTGTACAGCTATTGCCATTGTCATTAGGGGCGCTAGCGGAATCTCGACCGCTGACGTATCTGCTCCTTGCGGAGAGTGTAGGCAATTCCTCTGGGAGTTTGCAGTACGCTCAGGTGTAAGGGAACGGTTCGAGGTCATCTTGGCCACACACGATCTTTCCCAGGTTGTGGTGACCAATATAGGATATCTACTCCCGAGGGCATTTGGACCCTCAGATTTAGAGGAAGAGCCTCGTGCATAAGAAAAAGGGCCTAGGAAAAAACCTAGGCCTTCTTTTTTACTTCCCTCTTTTTATTCCCTTGCTTTGATGGAACCTTCTGTCTACGGCATGCAAAAACTCAATAAGAAATGGATCATGGATGAGTTCTTTCATCTGCTGCCACCAGGATTCAATAGGAAACTTTTTATCTTCACGCCAATACTCCAAAGATTGGAGAAAGTTTTCCAGCATATCCACTTGTTGCACAAACCTTCCTTCCGGCGTAAGCCCATTTTTATACTCAAACCATTTCGCCTCCATTTCAAGCGCAAGGGACTTCGGGAGGCAGCTCATGAGTTCTTTGAGCGCCTTCCGCTCAATATTTTCTTGCTTTGCATAGAAATACTCCTTTTCTTTCTTGGAAAGGCGAATCCATCGTATGAACATCTGCTTCATGCCGTTTTTTTTGTTCTTGGCGATAAGCGGTTCATACGGAGTGATATCTCCTGCAAACCCAGCGCATAAATCATGCACCAGGATGATTTTAAGTAGGCGATTTTCATCAAGCTCCGATTTCCCTGCTTTCGCGAATACCCATGCCATGAGTGCTCCCCGGAAACTGTGAGCTCCTACCGTCACAGGATCTTTGATGCCGCGTAGTACAAGACCACGCTGCTTTAAGCGCTTTACCTTTCCTGCTTTGATGAAAAAATCAATGAGTTTCTGCATATTTTCACCATATCACTCCTTCGATAAATGGGAAAGAGGTCGTTAGAAGAGGATATGAGGAGCCAGTGAGAAAGGATATAATGGGAAAATGACAAATCAGGAGCTCGCGAAAATCTTCCAGCGGATCTCGTTGTTTCTTGCAATGAGAGGCGTGCCGTTCAAGCCCCAGGCGTACGAAAAGGTTGCGTTTGCATTAGAGTCTCTCGCAGAAGACGTGGGAACTATCTATACAAGAGACGGGAGAAAAGGCTTGGCGGAAATCCCTGGCGTGGGAGAAGGCATTGCAGAGAAGATCGAGGAATACATAAAGACCGGGAAGATCCGCCTCTATGAGCAAGAGCGCAAGAGAATGCCGGTTGATGTGGAGGAGCTTACCTCGTTAGAAGGTGTAGGCCCCAAAATGGTAGCAGAGTTATACCGCAAGCTCAGGATACGGAATCTGAAGGATTTAGAGAAAGCTGCGCAAGCAGGAAAACTTAAAAAGCTTCCCCGGTTCGGAGAGAAGACGGAGCGCAATATTCTCCAAGCTATCGGGTTCGCAAAACGGAGAGAGGGCAGGAAACTTCTCGGAGACATCTATCCTTTCGTCCGAGACTACGAGCTTCTTTTGAAGGAAAGCGGGCTCGTGCAGCAGGTAGCTCCGGCAGGATCTTTCCGCCGTCAGAGAGAAACCGTAGGGGATATTGATATCCTTGTCACCTCTAAAACCCCCAAGAACGTCATTGACTATGTTCTCTCTCACATCCCTCACGAGAAACTTTGGGGAAAAGGGCCTACGAAGATCTCTTTGAGGACCACCCACGGATTTGATATTGATGTGAGGGTGCTCACCCCTGAAAACTTCGGAGCAGGGCTTCAGTACTTTACGGGATCTAAAGAGCATAACGTGAAGCTCCGCACTTGGGCCCAGGAGCGAGGCTATAAGATATCAGAGTACGGAGTATTTCATAAAAGAAAGCGCATCATTTGTGAAACAGAGGAAGAGTTATACCACGCATTAGGTCTCCCTTTCATTGAGCCTGAGTTGCGGGAAGATCAAGGGGAGATTGAAGCAGCCCTCAGGCAATCGCACAAGAAACCCCCTGGGCTTCCAAAGCTCATTTCGTACGACTCTCTCAAAGGGGATCTCCAGGTCCAGACTGATTGGACTGATGGAGAACATTCCATTGAGGAAATGGCAAAAGAAGCGAAGAAGCAGGGACTGGAGTATATTACCATTACTGATCATACAAAAGATCTTGCCATGACCGGAGGGCTAGATGAGAAAAAGATCCGTCTTCAGATGGCTGCCATTGATAAGGCGCAAAAGAAAGTTCCAGGAATACGGATATTAAAAGGGGCTGAGGTGAATATCAGAAAGGATGGGACGCTTGATGTTGCAAATGAGGCCTTGGCCAAGCTTGATGTCGTGGGAATATCTGTCCACTCCTTGTTCAAGATGTCAGAAAAGGATATGACCAATCGCATATGCCGGGCAATGGAGAATCCAAATGCGGATATTCTCTTCCATCCCACAGGAAGATTGATCAACAAACGAGAGCCGTACCGGATAGATATGGAAAAGCTCATGAGTACTGCCAAGAAAACAGGCACATTGCTTGAGATTAACGCATTCCCAGAGCGCCTTGATTTAAAGGACGCTCATATTCGGATGGCGGTGGAAAAGGGAGTTCGCATGGTCATTGATTCTGACGCTCACCATAAAGACCACTTCAGGTATTTGAGGTACGGCATTGCCCAGGCGCGCAGAGGATGGGCCGAGAAGAAGGATATTATGAACACCTTGCCCCTGGACAAATTCCTCTCTTCGTTGAAAGATAGATACCATGCCTAGAGAAAAATCAGCAGGAGCGGTAATCTTCAGGAGAGACCAGGATAGGGTGCTGTACCTGCTTTTGCATTACCCGTCTTCTGTGAAAGGAGGGAAGTCCTATTGGGACCTTCCCAAGGGGCACATGGAGGGGCAGGAAACAGAAGAAGAGACCGCCAGACGGGAAGTGACGGAAGAGACGGGACTGCGGGAGTTCCATATCATCAAAGGGTTCCGAGAGGTCATCACCTACTACTTCCGGGCTAAAGGGAAAACAGTATTCAAGACAGTGGTGTTCTACGTGGCCCAGACCCGCCAGTGGGAGATCACCATTTCATCTGAACACACCGGGTGCATCTGGCTTCCGTTCAAAGAAGCGATGTCGTACCTGGGATTTCAAAATGCAAAACATGTCCTTCAAAGAGCGCACGCTTTCCTTCACCCAAAAGGTGCAGGAGGCCGTAAAACATATCAAGAGAGGCCGAACGCTCACGTACAAGGAGGTGGCGCGAATCATCGGCCACCCCAAGGCGTTCCGGGCGGTAGGCAACGCCCTTAACAAGAACAGAGATCCCAAGGTGCCGTGCCATCGGGTCATACGGTCTGACGGGGCCATCGGGGGATATCGGTGGGGCTCAAAGAAAAAAGCCTCCCTTTTGAGGAAAGAAGGCGTTTTTCGTTAGGCAGTTTTTTCCAGGATCTTCTTGAATACTTCGGGTTTTGTTTCTGCCAAGAGGGCAAGTATCTTGCGGTCTAAGGCGATATTGCTTTTCTTCAACCGCGCGATGAGCTTGCTGTAGGAAACACCCTGTTCTCTGGAAGCTGCTCCGATGCGGATGTTCCAGAGCCTCCGGAAGTTCCTCTTGTTCGCTTTGCGGTCGCGAAATGCATAGCGCCACGCGTGAACTACCGCTTCTTTCGCCAAGCGTTCTTTTGATTTCCTTCCTCCGCGAAACCCTTTCGTGTAGGAAAGAAGATTTTTTCTTCGCCTTGAGGAGGTAACTCCCCGTTTTACTCTTGCCATATATTATCTGTGGGCCAGCTTTTTAATTCGTTTTGCGTATGATTCTGTAACGAGAACCCACTTGCGCCCCTTGCGACGGAAAGCGCCGCTCTTTTTCTCGCGATAGTGGTCTTGTCCGGTGGCTCGCCTCATGACTTTACCAGACTTGGTAAACTTGAAGCGTTTCGTAATAGATTTTTTGGTTTTCAGTTTCATGATGTATGGTGGTCATCCTTTGGCGATGATCATGGTCAATCCTCTCGGCTCTCGTTTCAAGTCCCTCTCCGTTTTCACGGGGAACGATTCCCGCACCTTTTCAAGGAATTTCTGCACTTTTTCTCTCGCGTATCCCTCTAAAGCTTTTTCTCTTCCGCGCAGCTTGAGCGCGATCCTCACGCGGTCTCCGCGAGAAAGGAATTTTACCGCTTGTCCGGCTCTCGTTTCCAGGTCGTTTTGGGAAATGGCGAAGGAGAGGCGTATCTCTTTCAATTCTCCTCCTTCTTTCTTATTCAGCTTCTTTGCCTTTTTTTCCTGTTGGTAGAGGTACTTCCCGTACTCTGAGATTTTGCATACAGGAGGCTCTACTTTATCGGTAATCTGGATAAGGTCAAGGCCCTGGTCTCTCGCCATAGTCAGAGCATCCTCAATGCTCATGACTCCTATCTGTTTCTCGTTCTCGTCTACGACGCGAACTTCTTTTGCCCGTATTTGATTGTTGATTGGTGTTCGTTTTTGCAGATGATTGGTGGAGGTGACGAGATTGAACTCGTGTCCAGGAATAGGAAGAATAAAGAGATTTCGCAAGCTCAGCCCGGTTCGGTAAAGAAATGAAGGTGGGAATCGGGCAAGACCCTCCATCTCTTGCGGCCCGTAATGGTTCAAAGGATCTTCCGGGCCGGGAAAGATCTATCAATCTCGGAGAATGACGCCTGATTCTGCTTACCGAGAATGGGCAGAGAGACGGCCTTCGCTGTTAGGCGTAGGCTAACTCCCTTTCGGGAGAAAAAATGTTGGCAGTTATTAGGTGCCTCCAGGGAGTTTTACGAGCTACCTGGAATACTCGGCTTGCACGCTTTATATCCGTTATCCTGTCAAAGCGAACACCCCCGTACAAGACAATCAAGCGTTATCTATGCGTTTTGTTTGAATGCCCGCTCTATTTCCCGCCTAGTCTCCCTTTTCTTCAGCTCTTCTCTCTTGTCTTTCGTCTTTCTGCCTCGGGCTAATCCAAACTCGAGCTTGATTGTTCCGCGTTTGCCAGTATATACCTTTAAGGGGATTAACGTCAACCCTCCTTCTTTTGATTTTCCTGTAAGGTAGGAGATCTCGCGTTTCTGCAGCAAGAGCTTGCGCGACCTCTCTGAGTTGTAGGATTCGGGCGTATTCTTGGGCTGGTACGGAGGAACGGTGGATCCTACGAGGAAAACCTCGTTTCCCTTGAATACGACGTATGAACCCTGCAACTGCATGCGCCCTAATTTGATGGATTTCACCTCTTGGCCCAGCAGAACGATGCCAGCATGGAATGTCTCCAGGATATCGTAGTCAAAATGCGCCTTTCGGTTTTCCGCTAAATTTGCCATACTGACATTGTAGCTGAAACTATGATGCAAGACGAGCTTGAAAAACTGCTCAGAGAAGCGATCCAAGGCATTACCGATGTCCGGCCTTTGCTTGAGCGCCCCCAGGAAGAAGGGCATGGAGACTATTCAAGCAATATCGCCCTCGTTGTTGCCAAGCAGACAAAGCGTAATCCCAGAGAGGTTGCTCAAGAGATACTCTCTAAATTGCAGAAGCCCTCGTTCCTGGAAAAGGTGGAGGTGGCTGATCCCGGATTCTTGAACTTTTTTCTTTCTTCAAAATATCTCTTGAAGGAGATGGATCGGGTTATGAAAGAAAAGGATTCGTATGGAGCTTCCGCAGAACTCAAGGGACAGAAGATCATTCTGGAGTTCACCGACCCCAATCCTTTCAAGGAATTTCACGTGGGGCATATCTACACCAATATCGTAGGGGAGTCGTTGAGTAAGCTCTTTGAGTTCCAGGGAGCCACAGTAAAGCGAGCGAATTACTACGGAGACGTGGGCATGCATGTTGCAAAAGCGATCTGGGGCATGCAGAAGAATATGCAAAAAGAAAAGATCTCACTTCAAGATCTTTCCCAGAGGAGCCTTAGGGAACGGGCGCGATTTCTTGGGGAGTCCTATGCACAAGGATCTTCCGCATTTGAGGAGGATGAGACGGCAAAAAAAGAGATCGCAAGTCTGAATGCAAAGATCTTCGCCAAGGACAAGGAAATCAGCGACGTATACGAACAAGGGAAAACATGGTCTCTTGAATATTTTGAGACCCTCTACAAAAGACTGGGAACAGCATTTGATTTTTACTATGCAGAAAGCCAGGTGAGTGAACAAGGAAAGAAATTAGTGCTTGATGGGTTGAAGAAAGGGATTTTTGAAGAGAGCGAAGGAGCGGTCGTATTTCCCGGAGAGAAATACGGGCTACATAAAAGAGTGTTCATTAATTCCCAAGGGCTTCCTACGTATGAGGCAAAGGAACTGGGATTGGCTCCCAAGAAGTACGAAGACTTCAAATACGACAAGTCAATCATCATTACCGGCAACGAAGTCACAGAATATTTCAAGGTGCTGAAGGCTGCCCTTGCGTTGCTACACCCTTCATTGGCAGAGAAGACGTTCCATATAGGGCACGGGATGGTGGTGCTGCCTTCTGGCAAGATGTCCAGCCGCAAAGGGAATATCATACGAGCTCCCGAGTTTCTTGATGAAGTGAAAGAGAAAGTGCTGCTCATGCTGGAATCTTCCGAACATCCTCTGCCAGCAGAAGGCAGAGAAGAAGTTGCAGAAGCCATTGCTCTGGGAGCTGTAAAGTATTCTTTGCTCAAGGTGGGCGTAGGGAAAGATATCGTCTTTGATATGGAAAAGTCCTTGAGTCTTGCCGGAGACAGCGGCCCGTACCTGCAATACGCATACGCGAGGTGCAAGAGCATTCTGCGAAAAGCAGGAGAAGCGACATATAAAAAAGGACAATCATTCACGGATCTTTTTCCGGAAGAGGTATCGCTTCTGCGGACCCTCTCTCGGTTCCCGGAGGTGGCAAGAGAGGCGGCCGAGAAACAATTGCCAAGCCTGGTGTGTTCTTTCGCATTTACCCTCGCCAAGCAATACAGCGCGTTCTACGACGCGCATTCTGTGATGGGGGCTGAAAGCCAAGAGAAGAAAGAGTTCCGGCTCTTGCTTACTACAGCTACGGCACAGGTTTTGAAAAACTCTCTCTCGCTTCTGGGCATCAGGATTTTGGAGCGGATGTGATTGACAGGAGGCAAAACATCCTGTATATTATGAAGCAGTAGCTTTATTCTCTAGGGAGGTTTTTGTGAAGAAAGTTTTTATCGTGGACGCGGGTCAGTGGGGGATGTTCAACAGAGCAAAAGGAGATTATAAAGACACCAACGAATTGCTCATCCGCATTCTTGAGAAAGAAGGAGAAGTCGCGGTAGAGGTCGTGAATGATGCTGAACTCGCCCTCCAAAAGATTGGATCTTCCGTCCCAGAGGAAGACACGACCCTCCTCTTCACCACGAGAGGAATGTTTAGAGACGCTCAAGAGATCAAAGAACAGCATCCAGGTCTCAAGGTGGTGGTATACAGCGGACTTGCAGACGATCTTCCTCGGGACAAGGGAGTTGTCGTATTGGAAAAAACTGCAGGAGATATAGAAGAGCTCAGGGAAGCGATCCTTGCATAGCCAACGAGCAGAGATTCAATCTCTGCTTTTTATTGAAAAAAGAAGCATAAAATGATAGGGTAAAGATCATGGAAACGAACTTTCCCGAGCTGGAAGAGAAGGTTTTAAAGTCCTGGAAAGAGAACCGCGCCTTTGAAAAGTCTTTGGAGAGGAGAAAAAACGCTCCTCGTTTTGTGTTCTACGAAGGTCCCCCTACAGCCAATGCGGGACCCGGATTCCACCATGTGCTTACCCGTACGTTCAAAGACGTCGTGTGTAGGTACAAGACGATGCGGGGATTTTTTGTTCCGAGGCGGGCTGGATGGGATACCCATGGGCTTCCCGTGGAGCTTCAGATAGAGAAAAAACTGGGATTCAAATCCAAGAAAGATATTGAGAACTACGGCATTGCAAGGTTCAACGCAGAGTGCAAGCAGTCTGTCTGGGAGTTTAAGAAAGACTGGGAGAAGCTTACTGACCGCATCGGGTTCTGGATTGATATGAAGGACCCCTATATCACGTACACTCCTTCGTACATGCAGACCCTCTGGCACATCATCAAGACTCTTTGGGAAAAGAAGCTTTTGTACAAGGACTACAAGGTGGTTCCCTATTGCGCGAGGTGCGGGACCCCGCTTTCTTCCCATGAGTTAGCCCAGGGATACAAGACTGTCAAAGATCCTGCCGTCACCGTAAAGTTTGAGACCGAACTCAAAGGGCAGAGAGCATTTTTCCTTGCGTGGACCACAACTCCCTGGTCGTTGCCGGCAGACGTTGCTCTGGCAGTGAACGCCCAGATGCCATACGTTCTCGCAGAGCAGAACGGGGTGCGATACATTCTTGCCAAAGAGCTTGTAGCAAACGTTCTTGGTGAACATGAGGTGATAGAAGAGTTCAAGGGCAAAGAACTCGTGGGTCTCAGCTACAAACCGCCTTTCTCTTTCGCGCGTACTGAGAAAGGAAAGAAAGCCTGGGAGGTTGTGCATGCAGACTTCGTGTCCGTGAAAGAGGGCACCGGAGTGACGCATGAGGCGCCAGCATACGGAGTTGACGACTTTGAGCTGGGCAAGAAGGAGAATCTTGCAATATTTCATCTTGTGGATGCAGAAGGGAAATTCACCAAAGAGGTTGTTCCCTGGAAAGGCATGTTTGTGAAAGACGCAGATCCCCTCATCATTGAAGACCTCAAGAAGAGAGGCCTGCTTTTCAGGGAAGAGCCGTATGAGCACGAGTATCCGTTCTGCTGGAGATGTTCTACTCCTTTGCTGTACTACGCCATGGAGACATGGTTCGTTGATATGCAGAAGGTAAAGCAGGATCTTGTACAAAACAACAAGTTAGTGAACTGGGTTCCTTCCCACATACAGAAAGGCAGGATGGGTGAGTGGCTTGAAGAAGTGAAGGACTGGGCGTTTTCCCGGAAGAGATACTGGGGAACTCCTCTTCCTCTGTGGGAATGTTCCAAGTGCCATCACCAGGAGGCCGTAGGATCCGTAGAAGAGTTAAAGGGGAAAACCAAATCTTCCAATGCATACTTCATGCTCCGCCACGGTCATTCAGAGCGCCAGATCAATGACATCATGTCCTGCTGGCCGGAGAAAAAACCATTCAAGCTCACCCCGAAAGGGATTAAACAAATACAGGAGATTGCCAAGAAGCTGAAGAAAGAGAGGATAGATTACATTTTCTCCTCAGATCTTTTGAGGACCAAACAAACGGCTGACATCGTAGCGCAAGAACTTGGCTTGCAGGTTGTGTTTGATGAACGGCTTCGCGAAAATAATGTCGGAGACTTCAACGGAAAGCGGGTTGAGATGATCGGAAAGCTCTGGGCAAAGAAAGGGGAGACGGAGCTTGAGCACTACCTGAGAAGATTTACCGAGCCTTTCCCCGGAGGAGAAAGCTGGAGAGATCTGCAAGCCCGCATGTATGATTTTCTCAAGGATGTAGACAAGAAGTATCAGAACAAGAAAATCTTAATCGTATCCCACGAAGCTTCTCTCACCATGCTGGAAGGAACAACCAGAGGGTTTTCCAGAGAAGAGATCGTTTCGTTCCGCAAGAAGAACAGGATGGGTACTGCGGAATTGCGCAAGCTTCCATTTGCCAGTCTTCCCTACAACGACCGCATGGAGCTGGATCTCCACCGGCCGTTCATTGACGCAGTAGAGTTTCCTTGCGCTCAATGCCAGAAAGGAATCATGAAACGCATATCAGACGTCGTTGACGTGTGGTTTGATTCTGGCGCCATGCCTTTTGCTCAGAGCGGGTGGAGTTCAAGCAACAAGCCTCCTGCGCTTTTTCCTGCAGACTATATCGTAGAGGGAGTTGATCAGACGCGCGGATGGTTCTACACGCTCTTGGCGGTATCTACGCTTTTGGGATTCAAGAATCCATACAAGAACGTTTTAGTCTTGGGACATATCTTGGATGAAAAGGGAGAGAAGATGTCAAAGTCCAAAGGAAATACCGTGAACCCTTGGGATATGATCGCAAAGTATGGAGTAGACACCATCAGGTGGTATTTCTATACGGTAAGCCACCCCTGGGACTCAAAACTCTTTTCCGAAAAGGATCTGCAAAACACGATGCGAAAGTTCACGCTCACGCTCTGGAACTGCCTTGTGTTCTACGAAACCTACAAGCCAAAATCCCAGGTTACACGTTCCCTCAAACCTTCCCATGCCCTTGATACATGGATTCTTTCACGCCTTTCCACGACAATCCAGGCCATGACCAAATTGTTTGACGGGTATGATATTACGGGATCAGCACGGCTTCTTGAAGATTTTATCGTCCAAGACGTTTCTCTCTGGTACGTGAGAAGGTCGCGGACGCGTTTTCAGAACCCCTCTTCCCAGAAAGAGCTACAGGAAGCTTCCCAAACGCTTTCGTTCGTCCTTCAGTCAGCAGCCAAGCTTTTAGCTCCCTTCATGCCGTTCCTGTCAGAGCATGTGTATGCAAAGACCGGAGGGAAAGGGAGCGTGCACTGCCAGGACTGGATTGTCCCTCAGAAGAAATATATCCATGTAAAGCTGGAGCAAGATATGGCCTTGGTAAGATCTGTCGCTGCTCTCGCTCTTGCCGAAAGAGCAAGGGCAGGCATAAAAGTGCGCCAGCCCCTTTCTCGCCTCACTATTCAAAAACCTTTGCCAAAGCCATTGCTTG
>JAUSJU010000043.1 GCA_030647175.1 bacterium
TCTTGGGTAGTCGAGCAAGACTTGAGCTTGTCAAAATCAATGCAGTCTGGCTTCAGCTTTTTGTTATAATCAGGATCGTCAAGCTTAGGAACCTCTCCTCCGAGGAATACCGCTGCATCGTCTTTAAAATTCTCATTCTCATACAGTATGGCTCCGAGCTTTGCTTTTACCTGGCTTGCATATGCCTGAGCTTCACCCGGAAGCACAGGGCCAGGCAAAAGAACTTTCTCTAAGGTAGGGATAATCATCAAAGATCTGGCTTTGTTATCAAAATCTCCAAAGTTTGAGGTATTCCCCACATAAAGCCTCGCATCTCCCTTGCAATCATTTTCCGCAAAAAGGTAGATTCCCGGCGATCTCCATTCTAGATTCACAGAATCCACTACTTTTCCAACAGCAACGCATCGGGTCGAGCTATTAAGAATTTCGTCTAGATGCTGTTCTGATTTCCATACAAGATCAGATTGATTCCCGGATGAATAGTTATCTTTGGGATACAGAGTTACATTTACTTCCTCTGGCGGAGAAAGGAACCTGACTGATTGTACGGGTTTATCTCCATTGATATTGCCTTGATTGTCGAATGTCCTGTTGAAACTATCTGGCAAATCAGAGAGCATGCTTTTTGCATGAATAAAATCTTTACCCTCTTCTCCTTGATCAATGCATCCTTGCTGGGAATATAGCACAATTCCTCCTTTCGTAGCTCCTGATGCAGGGAGTGAAAGAACCACGAGCTGCGGATTGATAGTGGTAAGCAGCATATACGAGCTGAACAATACTGCAATGCCAAGGATAGCGGCCAATACTTGGTCTCTTGCTTCTCCTAATGCTCCGGGGTTTCCTGCAGAGAACAAATATCGCACTCCTCCATATACTAATGCTCCAAAAGCAACAAACCCTGAAACAACCAATCCAAAATTGAAAAGGTATCTAATGATTTTAGGAAGTTCCCTTGTAGTATTCGGAGTTTCGGCACATTGTGCTGGAGGAGTACCTGGGGGACAATTTTCTAATACGGGATATGTGATTTCTCGATCCGGCTGCTGGGCAAAGACGAACGGAGAGAATGCCGAGAAAAGAATTCCCGCAAGAAAGAGAAATGCGCACAGCCTATTGAGGTTCTTCATGGTTTGTATTGTACCACCTGAGGAAAAAGGCAACAATATTGTCAAGAAAAAAGCTCGGGTTATTCACCTGAGCTTTGTTGGCTTTGTGCAGATAGAGTTCTGCATCTGCAATACGTATCACCGCTTCGAAAAGAGCTCCCGCATCCCTTCGCTCTTCACTAGCTTCGAGATGGAGAGAGCCTATTCCGAAACTTATGCCGATGCCGCATAAGAAGAGCCTGAGCCTTACTCTTTTTGCGAGCTCCCCTGCTCCTTCCCCTTCGGCATTGGGGAGAACAACGAGAAATTCGTCCCCTCCCCAGCGTATAATCACGTCTTCGCCTCTGCATTCCTGTTTCAGGATGCGAGCGGTCTCTTTCAGCACAACATCTCCCGCAAGATGACCCTGCGAGTCGTTTACCTTCTTGAAATCATCCAGATCGAAGAGGACGATGCTGACGGGCCTCCCGTAGCGGTTTGAGAGGGCCACTTCCCTCCTCCAGACCGCATTGAGAGTATGCCTGAGATCTAGACCGGTCAGCGAATCCTGGAGCACATCTCCTCCCCCGTATTTACAAAGGAAGAAAATAGTGCGGAGAACTCGCCACTTTTGGAGAATCGCCTCAAAGAATCGCGACACTGTCCCCCCTTACGCCTTTTGAGCTTCGGAAAGGAACTCGCCTATTGTCCGCTGAATCTCTTGGGGCGTAGGCGCAGTCTCTCCGGTCACGTGCCAGACGGCAACCACCGTAGATCTATGATGCAATTGCCGCTCCCCGGGGTCCTCCCAGAGAGTGAACCCTTCGGGAAGACGAACGCCCGGAACCGTAATGCTCCACATATAGATACTCCTTCTGAAAAAATGCTTGTGTTAGTATATCACAAAAACCTATTTTGTCAATCCCTTCCGCTGCTCGAGGATCTCCTGGTAGAACGCGAGGATTTGGCTTCCTACGCTCTCCCATGAATACTGCTGCACCTCCTGGAACCCCCAATCTGCCATCTCTTTCCTCAATGGCTCATTCTGGATAAGGCTTTCCAGTTTCAATGCAAGCTGGGCGACATCTCTCGGAGGGGCCAGCAGTTCTGCACCGCGCTTCCCTTTAAAAAACTGTGAGTACCCTTTATTGCCAAAGGCGACGATGGGAAGACGGGAAGCCATGGCTTCCAACAGCACCACCCCAAAGCTTTCTCCGTGCAGGGCAGGACTGCAGAAGATATCTGCGCTCTTGTATATCCTCTTGAGGTCTGCGTCGCTGGGGGCTCCAAGGAAATGAACCTCTCTCAGTCTATGTGTATTTGCGAATGCCAAACATTCCTCTTTCAACTCCCCTTCTCCCGCTATGAGGAGGCGGAGATTGGAATGCTTCTTCTGCAGACTTTCGTATGCTCTCAAAAGGTACATCAATCCCTTGCGCTTCTCCAAGCGCCCAACGAACAATATGTTGATCTTCCCATCCTTGAATTGCGCCATCTGAGCTATTCCCTGGAACGCGGCAAGATCAATTCCGTTTGGGATGACGCGCTTTGGTTTAGAATATGTTTTGAATAACTCCATGATCAAAGGAGAAACTCCAATGACCCCATGGACCCGCCAATTCACGATCTTCTTGAATATGGAAAGGAATGAAGGGAAGTTCTGGAGAAACTTGCTCTTCTCAAGGTTTGAATGAAAGGTGAGGATGTTGGTCGCCTTGGAAGAGGCGAGGATCTCAAATGCCGAAGGAAACCCAAAATTGTGCAAGTGCAAGATATCAAACTTTTCTCTGTTTAAAACTCTTCTGATGGCGAAAGGATTGAAGTTTACGACAAAATCTCCCTGGCTTTCATTGAACGCCATGGGGAACGAGGTTCCCAGCAAGAGCACGTCTTTCCCGTAGTTTTCAGAGCGCGATCTTCTGGGAACGATGATCTTCACCTGGACTCCTCTCTTTCTGAGTTCCTGAGCCAATCCCAAGATATGGTTTTTTACTCCTCCGGGCTTCTGGAAGGAGTGGAAGGAAACAAGGCCAACTTTAAGATGGGAAATATCCATGGGTCTATAACACAAGAGTTAGCCGAGCTTTGAAAATGGTGGCGGGGGCGGAAAAGGGATAGAAGACTTAGGGGGCAATGGCTTTGGAGGCAAAGGAAATTTCGGAAAGGTCGGGGGTTGCTGAGGTTTCTGCTCCATGGGAGGAAGAGAAGGCTTGGCGACAGACGGAAGAGCAGGAGGCTTTGAGAGGCTCGGCATTGGTGGAGGAGAAAAAGCGATTGAGGGCTTTGGCGGAGGAGCAGGAGCTGCTTGAGGTTTGGGTGTTACAGGAGGAACCGGAGCTTTTGGAGGCGCAGGAGGCGGAACAAATACGGGTTTTGGCAAAGGCGGCACAAAAGGTTTAGAGGACGGCAGAGGAACCGGTGAAAGTTTCGGCTGGAGCGGAACAACAGGAGGCGGTAGAGGAGGTTTAGCGAATATGCGAGGCATAGCCGGAGGGGCCGGAGGCATAGGACGGACAGGAGGTCCGAAAGCTGGCTTTGGCTGCTCGGCCAAGGATCTCGTCGCAGACCTCTTTCCCATCTGCCAGGAAACGAATCCAACAAGCACGAGGATGAAAAATATTGTGAGTAGCGTCATGAAAAAATACTCTCAGAACCGATCCGACCTTTTCCTATGCGAAACCATGCTTATATGTTCTCTCTCTTTCTTTTTTTGGTCAAGGCAAGAGCGAGGCTGTAGATATCCCCTGCTCCCATCACCATCACGATTTCCCCTCCTTTGAGATTCTTTTTAAGATACGTGCGCACTTCAGGAAGAGTCGGGATATAAAGAGCTCTTGTCCCTATGGCTTTTGCAAGCTTTGCAGAAGACACTCTTTTCTTGGTACTCCCCTCTTCTCTTCCTGCGACGTCATAGATGTCGCAAAGAATGAGCTTCTGCACAGGAACCGCAGAAAGAACTCTCACGAAATCATCCCACAGGTAGTACGTTCTCTGGTATTGATGAGGCTGGAACACGAGCCAGATCTTTTTTCCCGGCCATTTCTGTTTAGCCGCATCCACAGTCACTTTGATCTCCGTAGGGTGGTGTCCGTAATCTGAGAGCAATGTGAAAGGTTTCGGATGCGACACTTTGAATATCTCAAATCTCCTCCAGGATCCTTGGTATCGAGAAAGAGTTCTGTACGCGATCTTGTCTGGAATTCCAAGAGCCCTTGCAACAGCCAAGACAGCTAATCCGTTGGAAACGTTGTGCTTGCCTGGAATTGCCATACTCTGAGACACCTTCTGAGCTTCTTTCTGCCGTAGAGAATACCAGTTCGCTTTTCTTTTTCCCACGATCCTCTTCACGTTGGGATCGTCTCCGTTCGCTACGACAATGCCGTCCTTTGGAAGCAGAGAAAGATACTTCTTGAACGTTGAGAGGATGCTGTTGAGATTTTTGTAGTAATCCAAATGGTCTTCTTCCACGGTAGTCAGCACGATCATGCGCGGGCGGTAGTGGAGGAAGGAAGCAAAATGCTCGTCTGCCTCTATCACAAGATATTTTCCTTTTCCCATCCTGAAGTTTGAGCCTCCGAACTCCTTGAGCTTGGTCCCCACGATCACCGTAGGATCTAGCCCTGCGTTCTGGAGCAGCAATCCTATCATGGAAGACGTGGTGGACTTTCCGTGTGTTCCAGATACCGCAATGGTAGTGAATTCTTTGGTAAGCTCCCCCAGGGCCTGAGGGTAGCTCATAACCCGTTTCGCTCCCTTGAGCTCTGGGTTATTGTTTGATACGGCGGGGCTAAAAACGATCCTGTCTGCATCCTTGGGAACATTTTTCTTTACATGAGGTCCGATAGAGATCTTTGCTCCTTTTTTCTTGAGCAAGTCCGTAATTTCAGATGGCATGAGGTCTGAACCCGAAACCTTCCATCTTTTCGCAAGATAGTATTGAGCGAGCGCGGAAATCCCTATTCCTCCTATTCCTACACAATGGATTTTCATACGAATCGTTTGAACAAGATATGTTTCTGGGAAGAGAAGTACCCAAAGCCGCTTCTCTTAAAGAGCCTCGGGGAAGAGGTTACTACCATGACTTCATGGATATGCTTCCGTTCAGCTTTTCTGACGCAGAACTGGATCAGCTTCGTCCCCAATCCTTTCCTTCGCGCCATCCTGGCGACAACGAGGCTCCTGAGTTCAGCTATCTTTTTTGAATACACCTGCAGAGCGCAGCATCCCACGACGGCTCCGCCCACAAGAGCTACGGC
>JAUSJU010000012.1 GCA_030647175.1 bacterium
GGAGCGGAGTGAAGTCGGCTTTTTATTTTGCGAGGTGGTGCTCCGTAAAAGGTAATGTTTAATAGGGCTTTTAGCTTTTCTGCCTAGTCATTCGGGCAAGGAGTGACTGACTACCCGCGTGACTAGGTAAAGTGCCTCCATTTTTGCTAAAATAAGTGCGAGTCTCCTTTAAGAGACACACCATTGACTTTGTTCTCGAACTATGATACTATCCATGGGCATGGACGAGAACGTCCGTACTCATATTCCAGAAAGCGATATGAAAAAGGTCTTTATACCAGAAAATAGAAAATTACATCATGATGAACGAAGAAATCAAATTGCAGGACGGAGAGGAGGAAACTCCTGAAACTCCTGAAACGCCTGCGGAAGAAACTCCAGCGACAGAATCAGAGCCAGCCGCTGAATAGAGAGAAGGGGAGCAATCCCCTTTTTTCTATATTTGACAATTAGGTTTGGTTTTCTATACTGAATCTCATACTACTGAAAGGTCGCAACAGCAGAAATCAGAAATTCCTTGTTTGATATGGCAGAAAACACAAGCGATCAGGGTTTCTTGGAGTATGTGGTGAAAGCCTTGGTTGATCACCCGAGCGACGTCAAAGTTGACCGCAAAGTTGACGAGATGGGAGTGCTTTTGACTCTCAAGGTCCATGCAGACGATATGGGACAGATCATCGGAAGAGAAGGATCTACTGCACGGTCTATCCGCACATTGATCCGCATGATCGGCCTCAAGAACCACGCACGGGTAAACCTCAAGATTGAGGAGCCAGAAGGCGGAAGGCGAGCTCCGAGAGAAGAGAAGAGTTCCCTGGATGATCTGAAGATTTAATTGAATCTCAGAGGGAACGGTGCTATTCTTAAAGCGCCGTTTTCTTTTATATGAGATTTGACGTCATCACCATATTCCCTCGTTTATTTAAGCCTTTCCAGGAAGAATCTCTCATCCAGAGAGCATTGAAGAAAGGGCTTTTTAGTATTGTCGTGCATAACCTGAGGGATTTTACCAAGGACAAACACAAGTCAGTAGACGACAAGCCTTTCGGAGGAGGGCTGGGCATGGTCATGAAGGTGGATCCTTGGTACAGGGCTTTGAAATCCTTGAAGAAGAAAAAGAAGTCAAAAACAATCCTTTTTACTCCTCGGGGCAAGAAGTTTACCCAGAACATGGCGCATGAGTTTTCCAAATTAGATCAGCTCGTATTCGTATGCGGGAGGTATGAAGGGATAGACGAGAGGGTAGCAGATCATCTTGTGGACGAAGAAGTTTCCTTGGGAGACTTCGTGCTAATGGGGGGAGAAGTTGCGGCAATGGCGGTTATTGAGAGTGTGAGCCGTCTCATACCTGGAGTCGTGGGCAAGCCAAGATTTCTTCAAGAGCGCCTTGCCAAGGGAAAAGGTAGGGGAGGAAAGGGATTTCTGGAATATCCTCAATACACGAGACCCGAAGTATTTGAACCAAAGAAAGGAGTAAGATGGAAGGTGCCATCTGTGCTGCTTTCAGGGGATCACAAGAAGATCGAGGAGTGGAAGAGGAAGCAGGGCAGAGTCATTGGCAAGTAGTTTATTTTTTGCTAGACTTGTCTAGTAAACGAAGGGGCGGTTCGTATAGCGGCAATTACGTTTGGCTGTAAACCAAATGCCTTCGGGCTTCGGGGGTTCGAGTCCCTCACCGCCCACAAAGTCGATTTTAAGGAAATGAATCCATGCCGATGTAGCTCAGTGGCAGAGCAACGCCATGGTAAGGCGTAGGTCGTGGGTCCAATTCCCACCATCGGCTCATAGAAGCTAAATAATTCAATAGTATGGCAGACAAACGAAAATCATACGCGAAGTTCCAGTGCGATTCTTGCAAGAACGTTACTCATTTTGTGCATAAGTCAAAGAAGGACGCATCTGCGCAGAAAAAGCTTGAGATGAAAAAATACTGCAAGCATTGCAGGAAGCACACTCTTCACAAAGAAGCGAAGAGATAACCCTTAGGGGCGTGGTGAAGTGGTATCACGAAGGTCTCCAAAACCTCAGTCGGGGGTTCGATTCCCTCCGCCCCTGCCATGGAATTTCCTTCAAAAGTTATCATATATGGGAATCCTGTCCTGAAGAAGCGTGCAAAGGAGGTAGAGGAGATCACTCGGGATATGAGGAACCTTATTCCCCACATGATCAGGGTTATGAGGGAATGCAAGGGAGTGGGGCTTGCTGCTCCTCAGATAGATATTTCTCAAAGGGTGATCATCGTGCAAGGACCCAAAAAGCCCCTTGGTTTTTTCAATCCTAGAATTCTCAAGAAGAGCAAAACCACCCAAGTCGGAGAGGAAGGGTGTTTGAGCATCCCCGGCCTTTTCATTAACGTAAAGCGCGCCAAAGAAGTGGAAGTGGAGTGCCAGGATTCCAAAGGAGAAAAAGTCCGCATGAAAGCCTCGGGCCTTATTGCAAGAATCTTCCAGCACGAGATTGATCATCTGGAAGGGAAGCTTATCATTGACCACGTTCCATTCTGGAAACGCTCTTCTGTCCTGAAAGAATGGAGAGAGGCTAGACTCAATCATTCATGAAAAAGGCAGTACATTTTCTTGCAGGCATATTTTTTGGAGGAATATTCGTCTTGGTTCAGATAGCTCTTTTCAATATCCTCATTCCTTTGAACAATTCTCAAGAGAAGACTATCTTCCATATAGAGAAAGGAGAAGGAAGTGAAAAGATAGCAATGTATTTAGAGGAGGAAGGGATCATTCGGTCTTCTGCCGTGTTCCGTCTTTATGTATTGGCAACAGGATTATCCCGTAACCTCAAAGCAGGGGACTACGAACTGAGCTCTTCTATGAACGTGGCGAGCATAGCTGGCAAGATCGTTTCAGGAGACATCGCGAAAGAGACTCTGACGATCATCGAGGGGTGGAGCAGGAAAGATATCGCCCAATATCTACAAGAGAAGGGGATTCCTCATGGCAAAGATCTTGAGGGCTCAAGCTATGCTGAACTTGAAGGATACCTGTTTCCTGACACCTATACGGTAAGGAAAGGCGCTGATCTCAAAGAGGTTATTGCGCTTATGCGGGATACTTTTGACACAAAGATTACTCAAGAGATGAAAGACCAGGCTCTCTCTGACGGAAGATCGTTCAAGGATATTATTACAATGGCCTCTCTCATTGAGAAAGAAGTGAGAATTATAGATGACAAACGCATTGCGTCAGGGATCCTCTGGAAGCGTCTGGAGATCGGCATGCCCTTGCAGGTGGATGCAACCATCACCTATGTTACCGGCAATGCGAAAGTCTCGGTTGCAGATACCAAGATAGATTCTCCCTACAACACGTACCAATACAGAGGATTGCCCGCAGGCCCCATTGCAAATCCTGGAATAGAGAGTATCCAGGCTGCCCTCAATCCCGAAGCTACTTCGTACCTGTATTATCTTTCCACTCCGGAAGGCAAAACCGTGTTCAACAGGACTTTGCAAGAGCACAACGAGGCAAAAGCTGAGCATCTTCGCTAGACAAACGCCTGCGCTTCCTGCATACTTCAGGAAGGCACGTTGTATCGCGTCCAGAGAAGGGGGCACCAATGAGATGGATCTCCAGGATTCTCTCAGTCTTTCTATTCGGAATAATATGGGCTGCTTCAAGCTGGAGCGCGCCTCCAAGCATTGCCACCCAGGGGCTTTCTGTTCCGTACCATTGCATCTCGTTCGGGTTGCTGGGATTCTTCCTCAGGAACGCACTTGCTCCCCGCTATGAGGCACGCTGGCAGGTTTCTCTCCTGCTGTTGTTCCTTGTCTTACTGGGAGGGACTGATGAAATCCATCAGTCGTATGTCCCAGGCAGGGACTCGTCATTAGAAGACTGGGCAGTTGACTCCATCGCATCCTTTTTCGGAGTGATGGGCCCTTTCATCCTGTCTTCCATGCCCATGTTCAGAAGGCAACGGTTGGTTCATGCCAAAAGAGACGCATAGCGCCTCTTTTTCTTTGAGGGATTGACAAGGGGGAAAGGGTTAGGTAGGGTATGTGCATATCCGCAGACCGCAGGCATCCATAAGCCCTGCCGAGGATGTGCCTACTTTGAACGAGTAGCTTCATTCTATGTCTGTGAATACAGGCATTTTTATTTACTTTCATGCCCAAAACAAGAGAACAGAAACAAGAGGTTGTACAGAAGTTTTCAGATCAGCTCCAGAAGCAGAACGCCATGGTGTTTGTTGACGTGAAAGGATTGAACGTCAAAGCATTGGCTTCCTTGAGGAGCAAGCTGAAGGCCCTGGGATCCCAGATCACGGTTATCAAGAAGACCTTGTTCCAGAGAGCTCTTCAGGAAAAAGGGCTGGTAATAGACACCAAGAAGCTTGAAGGACAGGTCGGAGTGGTATTCGCATTCCAAGATCCGGTAGAACCATTCCGTACTGCTTATGGATTTGGCAAAGGCCAGGAGCATTTCAAGATCCTGGGAGGATATTTTGAGCAAGAATTCAGGAGCCCTGAAACGGTAAAGGAGATCGCCCAGCTTCCCTCAAGAGAACAGCTCTTGGGAAGGATGGTTGGGGCAATCCAGTCTCCATTGCAAGGATTCAGGAGCGTGCTTGAAGGAAACATCAAAGGTCTGCTTTCCGTTTTGGCCCAGGCCAAAACTTCATAATACGTATTAGTTTACCAATCACTATGGACGAAAAAATAGAAATCCCAGCAAAGTTCCAGACTCTCATAGAGAGCATTGAAAAACTTTCCGTGCTGGAATTGGCGGAACTCGTGAAGGTTCTGGAAAAGAAATTCGGAGTTTCAGCCCAGGCTCCCATGATGATGGCTGCGGCTCCCGCCGGAGCAGCTCCCGCTGAAGCAGGAGAAGAGAAGACTTCCTTCTCGGTCCAGCTTACTACAGTAGGGGCTCAGAAGATTGAAGTCATCAAGGTAGTGAGGGATGCGACCGGCAAAGGGCTGAAAGAAGCCAAAGACTTGGTGGATGCAGCAGCTGCTGCCCCCCAGATGGTAGCTGAGAACCTCAAGAAAGACGCAGCCGAAGATCTCAAAAAGAAGTTTGAGACAGCCGGAGCGAAGGTGGAACTCAAGTAATATTACTGCTCAATCTTGAAAACCCGGGTCCCGTTGAGAAGATATATCGTCTTCCCGTCCGGAGAAACCTGGAGAGCAAGAAGATTGTCAAAATGCGGGCTTTCGTACTGCTTCTGTACCAGCCCGCTTTTTGATATGAGGACGACCCGTTTCTGGGAAGCCTCAAGAATGTACAGGGAAGAAAGATCTGGACGGGTATAGAGCTCTGAGATTTCTTGTATCTTGGGGAATACGAGCTGAGATAGAGTTTCCTGGTAGAATCCTGAGAAGTACCGCTCAATCTTGTTTTCCTTGGATACGATCCAGATATTCCGGTCTATGGCAAAAGGAACATTTGAGTTTTTTGTTTCAGGTCTTTGCTTGGTTTGGGGATTGAGCCAGAGGTGAGCTGAGAGAGCGGAGGATTGGGTCAGGGGGTATTTGACGATTTGGCGGGCCTGGGAGTCCCAGAAGTACGCCGATCCTTCAAAGGTTGCCATGGAGGTCGGATGGAAGTTCGGATATGGGCTCTGAAGAGTTTTCTCTTGCTCTGTCGCTCCTGTGATCTCAAGGAGTGTGTCGGGTTCCTCAAAGAATACGCCTGATTGCGGGAGAGAAGCCCCGAGCTTGATATTGGCACTCTTTTGTAGAAGAGTTTTTTCGTTCGTTCGGATATCTATGGCATAGATATTCTCGCTGGAAGGATTGGAGAGGTACAGAATGTTTCCCGCAAGCACCATGTGCTGGGGAATGAGGCCGATTTCTTTTGCAGGTATGTCGGCTACCGCCTGAGGATTATCGATCTTTTCTATATGGGCTAGCGTGAGAAGCTTTTCTTCAATTTCTTTTTGCACAGGCCGTATCTCTTTTGAAGATGCCAGGTCCAATGCTTTGGTGAGGAGTACGAATGCCTCTCGCTCGTCGTTTCCCGCGGTTGCCGCGTCTGCTTCCTGGCGCAGTGCCGCAATAGTTTCTTTTGCTACCTGCGTCTCTTTGTCAGAGAACAGAGAGCCGCCTCTCAAGAAGATCATCCCTCCCAGGAGCAGAAGTATGAAAACGGAAAAGATCGCTTTCTCTCTATCCATCTTGATCGGGAGCCTTGGGAGTTCCGGGAGATCCGGAAGGGTGAGAAGAGAGAGCTTGTTCTGCCGTTTGCCTCTTTCCAGAAATGCAGAAAACAGCACTCCCTGGACTTTTTTGAGCTGGGGCTGTTTTGACGTAAAGAGCGCTTTCAGCTGGGATTCATCCTGAGCTGCGAGAGACCCTTTCAGGAGACCTTCTTTCTGGAGAGCAAGAGACAGCTCCTTGGTGGCAATGAACAGCTTGTCTCCGGGGAGCAGCTTTCCAGATATCACGTTCCCGAAAGCTTTTACGTGGTGTGGCTGAAGGGTCTTTCCGAGCGTTTTCTCAATATCAACGATCCGTTTCTCGCGGCCGAGCCATATATTCATCGTTCCTATCGTCGCAAAAAAGATTTCCGGCAATCCTTTGCGTGGGGTTGCAAAAAACAGGGCTACGCAATGGATGTTCCCGAGCCAGTCCGTATTTCCTTTCTTGGATTCTTTGGCAAGAAACTCATTTCCTTTAGAGAGTGCGTGCTTCATGCGATCTTTGCCTTGCGATAAAGGCGACAGCCCGTACTCTTTTTCTAAAAGAAGGAAAAGCCGTTGCAGGAGTCGTGCATTCTGGGGAATGATGTTTCCCAATTCTCCCACGAGATACAGTCCTTTCTGCTTTTCCGAAGAGAAGGTTTTGAATATCCGGTTCTTCTTTTCCCGGGGATTAAAGTAGAATTCAAATATCTTCATTAGTGTAGTATACCATTTTGACTTTTTGTTGTAAGAATAATACCATATCAGCGGTATGGGGGCGCATAGCTCAGCTGGTTAGAGCGTTG
>JAUSJU010000034.1 GCA_030647175.1 bacterium
AGACGTTCTGCAGAAAGCGTGCTACCCTAAATCTATGAGGGAACTTCTCATCCATACGAAAAAGGAACGAGAGATCAAAGATATCACCTCAGATATTCAAGAGGTTGTGAAAGAGCAGGGGATGCAAGAAGGGCTTTGCTCCCTGTTCCTCACCCATACTTCAGCAGCTCTCACGACAGCTGACTTAGACAGGGGGACGGATCTGGATATGTTAGATGCCTTTGAAGCCATGGTGCCAAAGCTCAACTTCCGGCATCCCCACAATCCAGAGCACGTGAAAGACCATATTGTAGCCTCCCTTATCGGGCCTTCTCTTGCAGTTCCCGTAGAGAAAGGAGAACTGCTTCTGGGTCCCTGGCAGAAGATCGTGCTCGTGGAGCTGGGAGGTCCGAGAGAACGAACCATCGCCATAACCTTTTCATAATGCCTTCATATTCTGGAATACGTACAAGAAATCTGTTCAACCCTTCGTCCAAGGAGCCTTTTACCTTGAGCCGCACGAAGCTAGACTTGTTTATTAAATGCCCGAGGTGTTTTTACCTTGATCTGCGTCTGGGAGTAGGCCAGCCTCCGGGATACCCGTTCAGCTTGAATAACGCGGTAGATGGTCTCATGAAGAAAGAGTTTGATATCTACCGGGCAGACAAGACTGCACATCCCTTGATGGCCGCATACGGCATATCGGCGGTTCCTTTCGCGCACGCAAAGCTGGATGAATGGCGGGACGCAAGAACGAGAGGAGTAAAAGCCCTGCATGAGCCTTCCAACCTCATTCTTCGGGGAGGGATTGACGACGTATGGGTGAATTCAGAGGGGGATCTTCATATCGTTGACTACAAGGCAACAGCCAAAGCCAGCGAGGTCACCATTGATGAAGAATGGCAGGGCGGGTACAAGCGCCAGATTGAAATATATCAATGGCTGTTCCGCCACAACGGATTCAAGGTTTCTCCCATAGGATACTTCGTCTACGTGAACGGAAAGATGGACAGGAAAGCTTTTGACGCAAAGCTTGAGTTCGACGTGAAGATTCTTCCGTACGAAGGTTCGGATTCTTGGGTAGATGAGGCATTAATGAAGGCAAAAGCATACCTTGTTTCCGCAAAGATCCCTTCTCCGGGGTCAGACTGTGAGTTCTGCGATTACCGGGAAGCGGTACGGGAAGTACTGCAGCCTTTCCTCAAAGAAAAGAGCGCGTGAGTCATTGACAAAGCGCGAAATAGCGATATATTACAACCAGCGTATCGGTATAGGAGGGACCATGCTCTTTGCCACGAAGTCTTGTCCGAAATGCCGCGGGGACGTATTCGAGGAACGAGACCAATACGGACCCTACCTCAACTGTCTCCAATGCGGGCGCTTAAAAGATCTTCAAGGGCCTAGCAGCATGAGTTGGGTGACGGAAGTATCTTCTGCCAAACAACTCCCAGTTTCTTCGTAAAAGGGCTTTCAGGGCCCTTTTTCTTTTGCCCGTGGTATATTGGGGATATGAAAAAGAAGAAAGAATTCGTGAAACCTCTGCGCCTCAGCTTTTCCCAGCTGATGACGTATGTGAGATGCCCTGAACATTATCTGTTTCGATACATCTTCGGCATTAGAACTCCTTCTGGAAAAGCAATGAAACAGGGCTCTGCGCTCCACGATGCTATTGCAGAAGGGTACATGAGGAAAATGGAAGAAGGGAGAGCGCCTTCCATTCCGCAGGCCCAGGAGATGTACAGAAAGCTTTTGAGAAAGCACTTGGAAGACTACTATGAGGAGCTGGAAAGAGGTTCGTTTCTCATCACAAAAGAATTTCTCGCAAAGGAACGCAAGGTGAGCTCTTCTGACCTTTTGGATGCCGGCACAAGAGGGATAGCCGTCTACAAGAAAGAGATTGAGCGGAGAACGGACCCCTTGTTCGCAGAAGAGCCCTTTGAGATCCCTTTGCGAAACAATATAGAGCTTGTCGGAAGGATCGACCTCGTGGACACCTCGCACATTCTCCATGAAACCAAGACCACGAAGAAGAAGCCGGTTCTTCAGCAGACATCTCTAGATCCTCAGCTTGCCTTCTATCAGTTTGCCTACGAGTACCTGACGTCCCAGAAGCCAAAGTCCATGGTCAAAGATTTTCTTATCCTGGGCAAGAAAGATGCTTTTGTTGTGAGGTATCCTGTGCGCAAAAGCGAAATCGGGAAAAATTCCTTGTTCCGCATTATTGACGCCATCTCTTTTGCCGTACGAAACAATGTCTGGTATTGCGTGCATACAGCTGATTCCTGGGTGTGTTCTCAAGGGTGGTGCGGGTACTTCAAACTTCATCGAGAATTGAGGAAGGTGGGATTGGAAAGAATGAAACAAAAATACATGAATAAGAAATGAAAAAGTCTGTGGATCACACAGACTTTTCTGATCTCTCTCTTACGAGAGATTGAAGGCCCCAGCCAAAGATCATAGCCGTCATGCCTATAACGACGGTGCCCCCTGCGACCTCAAGGCCGGTCCTTAAGGAAAATCCAATCGCAAGCGTCATGACCAAAGTTATGGCGCATCCAATTGTCAGCCCGATGCTTATTCCAGGGAACTTCGTATATCCAAAGAGTAGGCAGAAAAGCGCAATTGTTGCTGTCGCTTCCCAACCCGGTTGGACATTAAAGATTCGGTGCTCTATACTGGCAACGATACCAGCACAAAACCCTAGTAATGCCCCTGTGCCGAGCCCGACGCACAGGAGTTCACGCACAGTATATTTCCTCAGCGCTCGTTCAAACATCATACTCTCCTTTCAAAGAGCACTACCGACCAAACGCGTAACTAAGATACAGCATACTAGAGAAATATAGTTTTGTCAATAACTGGAGCACATGGCCCAAATACATAATTCGCGATCATTCATTGTCATTGCATTAGGAGGTTCTCTCATCGCGCCTCGTGGGATAGAGCACGGAGTGATTGATATCGGATTCTTAAAGCGTTTCAGGTCTTTTCTTCTCAGAGAACTCAGGAGAAAACGGCGTTTTTGCCTTGTGATCGGAGGAGGGAAGATCACACGTCAGTACCAGCATGCGGCATCCAAGGTAGTTTCGGTTCCCTCAGAAGATCTGGATTGGATCGGAGTGCACGCCACCAGGCTTAACGCCCATTTACTGAGAACCATTTTCTATAAAGAAGCGTATCCCGTGATCGTAGACCATGATCCCACGCAGCAAGAAGCAGACGCGCTTTTTTTCCAAAATCGCAATCTCATAATAGCTTCCGGATGGAAACCCGGATGGTCCACCGATTACGTTACAGTCAGGTTGGCCCAAAAGCTCCGCGGGAAGGAGGTCATCATTGCAGGGGACACCTCGTTTGTATACGACAAAGACCCCAAGAAGTTTCCCTCGGCAAAACCCGTGAAAGAAATATCCTGGCCGGCATATGCCAAGCTTATTCCCAAGAAGTGGTCTCCGGGATTGTCTTCACCCGTAGATCCCGTTGCCACACAATTTGCTAAAACCATTGGCTTGAAAGCGAAGATCCTGAAAGGGAGCGATCTGAAGAACTTTGGAAAGGCGATTAAGGGGGAGCCGTTCGTCGGGACGCTCATTGAATGAAAATAAAAAGGACTGGGTGCAGAATATGCACGCAGTCCTTGTCTGCTAGGGAAGGCTGGCGATTTCTCGATCTTGGAATACTCTCAGTTTTATGTGACACAGACCAAAGATGATGTTGAATACCATCCAGGCAATCGCTTCGTCAACCTGGCTGTATGAGCCAGAAACAGATACGGCAAGCCCTGCATCTTCTGCCACAGCTCCTTGGTAGAGGCTATCTCCCGCTTCAAGAAGCCATGGCGCCTCATCTATGACTTTACGACTTGCGCGTCCTGTCCGAGACGAAACAAGGAGCTTCTCTAATGCGATCTGATGGAAATCCAGTTCCCATTTCTCTCTGGAGCCGAGTTCTTCCATGGTCCAGGTGAAAGGTTCTGGGAGTCCCTTCCCGGCTATCGCGATGACCACTCCTTTTGGTTGGCTCGTGGCTTCTGCACAAAGCCCGACGATGGCAGGAAGCGCAATTCTAATGGCATCCGCCGCTATGTCTCTGGTTAAAAGACCCAAGGTAACACCTCCATTTTGTACTGAACTAAACAGGTCGTACCATAGAATAGAAGTTTTGGCAATATACCTTTGTATAGGAATCTGATATAATCCTTTCACCTATATGAATATTTCCGTCGGTATCGTGGGGTTGCCGAACGTGGGGAAGTCCACGCTTTTTAAGGCGCTCACGAAGAAACAGGTGGATATTGCGAACTATCCGTTCTGCACCATTGAACCAAATATAGGGATTGTAAAAGTGCCAGACGAACGTTTAGAAAAGCTCGCGCAATTATTCCATCCTCAGAAAACAATTCCTGCCATTGTGGAGTTCGTTGATATTGCGGGACTCGTCAAAGGAGCTCATGAAGGGGAGGGTTTGGGAAACCAATTTCTTTCTCATATCAGAGAAGTGCAGGCTATCTGCCACGTGGTGCGCTGTTTTGAAGATTCAGACATCGTGCACGTTCAAGAGGGTATTGATCCGGTACGAGACATAGATATCATCCATACCGAACTCCTTTTAAAAGATCTGGAAACGGTACGAAAGCGGATAGAAAAAGAACGGGGCCCGTATGATATACTGGATCAGCTTCAAAACGCCCTTGATAAAGGCATGTTTGCATCTCAGTTCGTAGAGAAGAATCCAGAAGCTGCAGATATAGCGGGAGAGCTTCAGCTCCTCACTTCAAAGCCTCTTTTCTATGTCTGCAATTCTCATACCCAGAATCTTCCAAAGGCTCTTGAAGAGTTGTTCGCTCGGGAGAAACGGCTCTACACGATAATGAACCTGAAAGAAGAATTGGACATAGAAGAGTTGGGGAAAGAAGCATCGGAAGAATTGAAGTTAAAACCCAAGCTCCCGGAATTGGTTCACACGGCATACAAGCTTCTTGATCTGATTACGTTCTTTACAGCTGGTGCAGATGAAGTCCGTGCGTGGACCATACGAAAGGGAGATAAAGCTCCTGATGCGGGAGGCGCCATCCACAGCGATTTCAAAGAGAAATTCATTAGAGCGGCGATCATTCATTGGGATAAGCTTATTGAAGCAGGAGGAGTCGCAGAAGCGATGGCTAAGGGATGGTTGCGCACGGAAGGGAAGGAGTACGTGGTGCGCGATGGAGACGTGATAGAAATCAAGCACGGGTAATATGAAGATTTCTCAGAAACAGATCGGGATTGTAGCGTTGTTAACCACGGTACTCTTGTGGGGTCCAGGACCCGTGGTCACAAAACTTGCCCTGCAAGAAATCCCCCAATTTTCATTGGCATTCATGGGAAGGCTGCTCGCTCTTTTCTGCATGATCGTTGTGTTTCTCCCTCGAGGATTCTTCCGCATTGAAAAGAAAGATGCGCTGCAGTTTTTCTTTGCGGGGCTTTTGGGCCAAGGGTTAAATCTCAGTTTTTTCTTCTATGCCATCCAGCACACGTCAGCGATTACCGCTCAGTCAATCATGACCTTGGCTCCCATTGCCACGGCATTATTCGCCTTCTTTTTTTTGAAAGAGCGCATTACTTCTCTTCAGATAGGAGGAGCGTTTCTGGGATTGGCGGGAGCATTCGTTATTATATGGGGCGGAACATCCGAGGGTTGGAGCAACGGCTCTTTGCTTGCAAATCTTTTTCTTTTCTTCTCAATGTTGAGCTGGGTTGGGTACATACTGATTTCCAAAAAACTCTCCGTTCGGTATTCTCCCATCACCATTACCGCGTATTCTATTCTTGTCGGGTCCATATTCTTCCTGCCACTTGCTCTTACTGAGAACCTCATAGGGAATGCATGGATTTCTTCAGTAGGCTTTCATGGATGGTTCGGATTGATCTATCAGGGAATATTCGCGTCGCTTCTTGCATTCTTGGCCTATCAAGTAGGCCTTAAGCTCACCAGCGCATTTGTTGCTGGCATGGTATTGTATCTTAATCCTGTGACAACCACGCTCTTTGCCGTCCCCATACTCAACGAGAAGATCTCCATGCCTTTCATCGTTGGCACGAGCCTTATTCTTGCGGGCTCTTTCATCGCGACACAGTTTGAGACACTAAGAAATCATATGAGAAAAAGAGCGCAATGAAGCTTCTGTTTCTCGTCGCGTTCGTTTGTATTGCGGGATTTCTTGTATTTTCTCTAAAGGATTCGTACATAACGCAAGAAAGTTTTACAGAGATGGTTTCTTTGAAAGGGCACCAGCTTTCAGTTGAAATCGCAGATACTCCAGCAAAGCAGGGACAAGGACTTTCAGAGAGAGTTTCAATGAAAGAAGGCGAGGGAATGCTATTCGTTTTTCAACATCCCCACATCCCCTCATTCTGGATGAAGGACATGCATTTTCCTTTAGATATTATATGGATTGACGAGAGCAGAGCCATTGTGGGCATTGAACGGAATGTTCCGACCTCATCGTTTCCTCAGACATTTTCTCCTACTCAGCCTGTCCTCTACGTATTGGAACTTAATGCGAGTTGGGCAGATCGATATGGGGTGGTTGTAGGGGATAGGATTACGTGGTAAAGGGAGGACAGCACATTCTAAGAGAGGTGAGTGAATGGATAAGCAAGTCACAGTTCAAATCCTTCAAGCCTTCAGCTCAAAAGGATGGAATCTCTATTACGTAGCAAAATCAGGAGAAAAGATTGACCCGGAAGAAACCATTCAGAAAGGGCCGGTTCAAGAGCTAGAGGAAGATACTTTTTACGATATTCTTCCTCGGGTGCAGAACCCAAAGGATTGGGGAGAGATAAATTCTTTTTTGGCAAGACATCAAACGCTCTCTTCCATAGAGGCTCCTTCCGGGGAATTTGCACATGCAGGACGTATGATAGCGCAATTCTTAGGAGGAAATAGGGAGGAGTTTGGTATTCCACCCGACTTCCATATTGAGTTCATCGGTATCGAGCTTCGAGAAGAAGAAGTCAGACTTCTCGCTCCTACCGTGACATTCATGCCCTACGATATGTTTTTGGAAGCGTTAAAAACTCTTCCAGATATAACAGGCCTTACCGCAGTTGCTTCCTAGCAGCTGCTTTTCTTTTCCTTGACAAAGTTTCTTGTCGTGCAAGAGTGGGGACACGGAAAGTTCTTTCCGCTCCTTACATCGGCTTTCCTCTTCTAATAGAAAGGGCATTGGTTTTAGGAAGAATCGGGATAATTCCTTTACTTGAAAGGTGGAATCAGTGTTGCTCTTGCGGAAGAAGAAGCAGGCCAGGCTGTTTACAGCCGTACGCCTTACAGAGAGAAGAATGTCTACCATCTCAAAGGTCACATCAGCTGGTCCATCTTCCCCAGGTGCTTCGTATCGGGGTACAGGGGAAACGCTAAAGCGATTTTAAGCTGTCGGCGCGCTTGTTCCATGGATCTCTGGCGAAGACGTGACTGAGACTTCTTCCTCTCTTGGGACGGGGAACGCATCCCGATTGCCGTTTCCCTCCCTCTCCGCACTTTCTCAAGGGACATTCGTGTCCCTTTTTCTTTTCTGAGATTCTGCTACTATCACGTTGTATGAAGATCAAGACTATCAAAACCCATAGGATTACTCTGAAAGATTCAGATCTTTTTCTGATCCTGGACAAGTATCTTCTTTCCATGAAGGAGGGATCCATACTGGCTATCACCTCAAAGATTATAGCTATCTGTCAGGGAATGGTTGCTGATCCCGCAGAGCACACAAAAGACAAGCTTGCTATGCAGGAGGCGGAGTACTACCTTCCCCGTTCCTTGAGCGTGTACAACTTCATGCTCACGGTAAAGCACGGGACGTTCATTGCGTCAGCAGGAATAGACGAATCCAATGCAGACGGCCTCTTTGTTCTGTGGCCGTACAATCCCCAAGGAGTGGCAAACAAAGTTAGGGCATACCTCCAGAAGAGATTTCGTTTGTGGCATGTCGGAGTCATCATCACAGACAGCAAGCTCACCCCGTTGCGTTCTGGGGTGACGGGAGTAGCTATTGTCCATAGCGGATTTGAAGCGCTGAACGATTACCGAGGAAAGAACGATCTTTTCAGGAGAAAGCTGAAGGTGACGCAGGCGAACGTGATGGATGGATTGGCCGGAGCTACGGTACTGGCAATGGGAGAGGGGAGCGAAGCAACTCCCTTGGCTGTCGTTGAAGACATTCCTTTCGTGAAGTTCCAGCAGAGAGATCCTTCCAAGAAAGAGCTTTTTGATCTCCGCATTTCTCTGTGGAAAGATGTCTACTCTCCGATACTCAAGAAAGTGCGTTGGAGAAAAGGAGATGGAGGAAGGCCGAGAAAGGTGCTTGTGTTCGGAATCTTTGACGGCCTGCATGAAGGCCACAGGTTCTTGCTTGAGCAAGCTTCCCAGTACGGCTCCCATCTCATTGTTGTTGTCGGGAGAGACGCGGTATGCAAACTTTTAAAACACAAGACGCCACGGCATATCGAGAGTCAGCGCTTGGCAATGCTCAAGAAAAACCCCTTGGTTTCCAAGGCCTTGCTTGGAGACATCGCCCAATCTTCGTGGAATATCATCAAGAGATTGAAGCCAGATGTCATTTGTTTAGGATATGACCAGGGAGCGCTTGAGAGATCGTTGCGATCCTGGATCTCAAAGGAAGGAAAAGAGATTATCCTTCGCCGCATTGCAAAGCTTGAAAAGTGAACTGCTCTATGGTATAGGGGTTCCAGTAAGAATGTACCTTTCAAGGAGGATATATGAGGGTAGTTGGGGTCATCTTCATCCTTTCCTGTCTGCTGGTTCTTAAAGCCCCTCTCGCATACGCAGACGATGGGACCGTAGAAATCAAGAAAGGGGATACCTGTTGGGACTTGAGCTATAAGCTCGCAGGAGACGGACTCCGTTTCCGAGAGCTCTACTATGAGAATGCCCAGGCATTAGATGAGAAAGCTCGAAATATGGGGTTGGACTCGAGCGACTTCTGCAGGAAGATTTTTCCTGGAACCTTACTGAGAGTGCCGGCAAGTATGACGGGGGAAATACTTCCACGGAGTTTTCTTCCGCAGGTGCATATGCCTTCGCCCCTTGAGGAGCCCAAGCAAGGTTTTGTCTTTCCCGAGATGTGG
>JAUSJU010000036.1 GCA_030647175.1 bacterium
AGAAGGTCTGCCATAGCGGAGAAGATTTCGGCTATCGCCTTATTGCTTTTCATGTCGTTCTTTAGCTTCTATCCTATCCTTTTGTATGCTAAACTTCAAACCATGAAACGACTGTTTGTCGCTGTCAATCTGCCAGAAGAGATAAAAGAGGCGCTGCTTTCGTACCAGGAAGCATGGGCGGAGCTTCCCGGCACATGGACAAAGAAAGAGAATCTTCATGCAACACTCGCCTTCTTGGGCAACAAATCAGAGCAGGAGGAACAGGAAATACGGAGCATCCTGAAAAAGGTGGCGGCAAAGCATGCTCCTTTCACCATGCGCATATCTCGCATCGTATACGGGCCGCCCCAGAAAACCCCGCTCATGATCTGGGCGATAGGGGATGCTCAAAACGAATTCCTCAGTCTGAGGCGGGATATAGAGAAAGAGTTTACTGCTTCTTCCGGCATCCGCTTTGAGCCGAAGCAGGAAGATGCCATAGTGCATTTTACCCTCTTGCGGCTCGATAAATGGGAGTTTGCGACCATAGAAGAAGAGGAGCGGCCCATCGTGGACGAAGACATTGACCTGTCTTTTCCCGTGAACTCATTCGAGCTCATGGAAAGCAGGTTCGGAGGATCTCAATACATGGTCGTAGAAAGCATACCGCTTGGGGTATAATATATACAGATATTGAAATGAGGGGAATGGCAAGAAATAAAAAACTGCAAGGGAAACCCTTGCAGCTATGGTTGCGGCGTCCATTTTCCGTTGCACCAGTAGGCTACCGGAGTGAGCTGTTCGCGTCCGAACCGCTTTATCTCTTCTTGGATCTGGCTGTCGAGTTTCACGACAACTTGCATTTTACAGCATAATAAAGTTCGGGGCGCTTTTCAAGCGCTTGCTCCTAACCGAGTTTTTATATACAATAAAAACAGGAGAGGAGGTGATGCAATGGTACTCAGCCCGATCTCGTGTCCTAAAAAAGGATGCAAGGGGAGCCTCAATCACATGGGGCAAATGTGCAAGGGCAAACGCGTCCTCAAATGCTCCGTCTGTCAGATGGAGAGGCTCGACTGAGCAGGGTCTGCGGCGTACCCCAAACGCCGCATTTTTTATACGAGCGGGGACTCAAAATCGCCAAAGAGGCGGTTTTTTGGTATACTCAGCCATATGAAGACGCTCTATCTCGTACGTCACGGTGAAACCGAGGCTAACGATAAGCGCATTTACCAAAGGAAGGACACCCCTCTTTCAAAGAAAGGGAGGGGGCAGGCATATCTTCTCCAGAAAAGATTTGAGCATATTCCAATAGATATACTGTATGCAAGTTCGTTCAAGAGAGCGCAGGACACAGCTGAGATTATCAACGAAAAGCTCGAGCTTCCTATTCATACGACAGAACTTGTGAACGAGTGGGGTAAGCCGTCATCTCTTCTGGATATTTCCATTGATGGAGAAGAATCAAAAGAATTTCGTAGCGAGCTTGCCCTGCACAAGGCAGACCCTTACTGGAAATGGCAGGACGAGGAACCTATCGGTGAGTTGCGGGATAGGATAATTCGATTTCTGGAAGATATGAAAAAAGTTCCTCAAGATAACATTCTTGTTGTCATGCACAGCCTTTCTTTGAAGATGGTATTGAGTGTGGTGCTTTTTGGCATAGAGTCATCTCATTTCGCAGATATGGATTCCTTTAATGCGCGTATCGCAAATACTGGTATCACTGTTTTTCAACTGGAAGAGGGGAGGAAGAATTGGCGACTTATCACATGGAACGATTCCGCTCACTTAGGAGAGCTTTAGGGCGGACAATATATGAGCGAGGATGATAGATTAACCCAGGCACTGCATTATGGATGAGCGTACGATAGAAACATACAACAAGATGGCGGGGGAATATGATGCTGAAGTTGCTGATTTTTGGGAAAGATTTCCCCGCACCTTTGTCGATGCTTTTGCAGAAAACGTACGGAAGAATGGAAAAGTTTTAGATGTGGGAAGCGGGTCAGGAAGAGACGCCCTTATTCTTCAAAAGATGGGCTTTGATGTTGTTTGCATAGATGCTTCCGAGGCAATGATTAGGCTCACAACAGAAAAAGGATTAACTTCTGTACTTGCAGATTTTAACAGCATTCCTTTTGAAAACGATTCATTTGATGGGGTGTGGGCATATACATCTCTTTTGCATGTGCAAAAAACAGACGTACAAAAACCGATTTCTGAAATTTACCGTGTTCTTAAGGGTAGAAGCATTTTAGGTCTCGGTCTTATTGAGGGAGAAACCGAAGAATATCGAGAGAGCTCCGGAGTTAATCTTCCGCGCTATTTTGCTTATTATGCAAAGAACGAGGTGGAGGGTATATTAAAGAAGGCGGGGTTTGATGTATTCTATTTTGAGGCTTTTAAACCCCGATCCAAGAATTATCTTAATTTCCTGGCAAAGAAGGGAGAATAGTCTTCCAATATATGAGCGTGGACTCAAACATATGAAAACTAAAATTTCTACAATAAAAGCGCCGCAGGCGACTGGTCCCTTTTCTCAGGCAGTTGTCGTGGGAGATTTCATATTTACCTCGGGACAGATTTGTCTCACTCCGGAAGGGAAGCTGCTTGAAGGGAGTACAGAGGAACAGATTCACCAGATAATGAAGAATCTTCAAGCGATATTGGAAGAAGCTGGGGTCTCATTTGCTCACGTTGTGAAAACAACCATCTACGTTACAGATATGGCAATCTACAAAACCGTGAATGAGATATATGGTAGTTATATGGCAGAACCATTTCCTGCAAGGGAGGTAGTCTGCGTCAAAGAACTTCCCTTAGGGGCACAGGTTGAGATAAGTATGGTGGCCGAGAAATCGTCTTGATAGTCCCATGAACAAAGAACTCTTTGATTTTCTCAAGACTCATAAGCTTATAGTCATCGCTTCGGGCGAAGGCGGGATTTGGGTTACTAATGTCTATTACGGCATAGACGAAGACCATAAAATCTACTTTATCGGTCCCGAGAATGCAAAACACAGTCAGCAAATACTAAAAAATCCGAATATCGCTTTCTCGGTAGCATGGTTTAATCCGTCCAATCATAAGGATAGGAAAGCGGTACAGGGCCTTGGAACATGCAGGCCCGCCCAAAGCGAGAAAGAAATCGTTACAGGAGTCAAGCTCCATAATGAGAATTTTCCTGAGTTCAAAGATCGTATTACGGTTGAGTGGATCCAC
>JAUSJU010000045.1 GCA_030647175.1 bacterium
ATACAACCAGAAATTATCACGTCATTAGCAGGAATCCCCATTTCCAATAGTTTGATCCTTTCTTTAACGACCGCTTTCATATTGCTTGGATGCGGTTTTTTTGCGGTCAAATCTCTCTCATTGGTTCCCAAAAGATTCCAGAACGGGGTAGAAGTCGTATTCTCTGGGATCTTTGATTTCATGGCAAGCGTGGCAGGGGACAGAAAACAAGTCATGCTGTTCTTTCCTTTAGTGGCTACCCTGTTTCTCTTCATTCTTTTGAACAACTGGCTCGGGGTTCTGCCCGGCACAGGGTCTTTGGGATTCTGGGAGCACCATGGAGAAGAAAGGATGTTCGTGCCGTTATTCCGTTCCGCAAACAGCGATTTGAATACGACCTTAGCTCTTGCTCTTGTCACCATGATTGCCGTACAATGGTATGGAATCCGAAAGCTCGGCGTACTTGGCCACCTCTCTAAGTTCTTTGTGGTGACCAAGGGCCCCATCTTTTTCTTCGTCGGCCTCTTAGAGCTTGTGGGAGAGTTTGCAAGGGTCCTCTCGTTTTCTTTCAGGTTGTTCGGGAACATATTCGCGGGAGAAGTGCTGCTTCTCATCATCATGTCCCTTACTCCCTTCTTCGTACCTTTGCCTTTCTTTGCAATGGAACTGTTCGTGGGGCTGATTCAGGCATTGGTGTTTTCAATGTTAGCCCTCATATTTTTGAAAATCGCAACGGAGACACCGTCGCATTAAAGGTCATATATCAATCAATACGTTATACACATCCATATGGAACTTGAAGCAGTCAAATCATTAGCAGCAGCAATTGCCATCGGTTTAGGAGCCTTAGGGCCAGCAATTGCAATCGGGATCTTAGCTGGAAAGGCGATGGAGGCAATCGGAAGAAATCCGGAAGCCACGCCTAAAATCCAGACCGCAATGATCTTGGGGTCAGCGTTCGCGGAGGCTATCGCTATTTACGCCTTAGTGATCGCGCTTATCATAAAATTCGTGTAATTCATGGAAGAATTGTTTGGCAATCTAGGGATTGACGGAAAACTTCTCTTAGCCCAGGCGGTGAATTTTTTGTTGCTCCTATTCTTGCTGAACCAGTTCGTATTCAAGAAGCTCTTCGTGTTTCTGGAAAAACGTAGAATAGAGATTGAGAAGGGGATATCGCTGAAGGCGAAAGCCGAGCAGGAATTAGATCGCGTAGGAGTGCTGGAGCAGCAGACGCTTCAGCAAGCAAGAACAAAGGCTGAAGCGATCCTTTCAAGCGCCGGCTTGATGGCGCAGGACGTTGAAAAAGAGTCTTTCCAAAAGGCGAAATCGCAGGAAGAGCGCATCTTGAAAGATGCGAAGAAGCGGGCGGAACGGGAAACGGAAGAGCTCATGCAAAGTGCCCAGCATTCAATTTCTGAGATCGCGTTCATGGCGACAGAAAGAGTTTTGGCTAAAGCTTTGACGAAGAAAGAAAAGGAAAAGCTGCAGAAAGAAGCATTCATTCAATTCGGAAAAGAACAACGATATGGCAATGCCTAAGCACATAACCTATGCGAAAGCCCTTGTTGCGGCATTGGACAAGGCGAAAGGGAAGCATATTCAAGAAAGAATGCGGAACTTTCTCTTGCTTCTGAAAAAGAGAGGGGATCTCAAGCGTCTTCCTGGGGTGATCAGAACATTTAACGCGTTGTGGTCAGCCCGGGGCGGCAGAGTATTGGAAGTGGTTTCAGCCGAGCCCCTTTCCAAGAGTTCGCGAAGCAGAGTCTTGAGACTCTTTCCAAAGAAGAAGATCTCTTTGCAAGAAAGCCTTGAGCCTCGTTTGATCGCGGGAGCAGCCGTTTTCCTCGGAAAGGAATACCTGTTTGACGGAACATTGAGGGAGAAACTGAGACGCATGTTTATCATATGAAGAAAGATTTTATCGTAGATCTATTACAACAACAGATTGAGGGGGCTGATTTGAAAGTGAAAGGGGAAGAGATCGGGAGAGTGGTATCGGTGGGGGACGGAGTGGTGACCATCGAAGGATTGCCGTCTTGCCTTTTTTCAGAGCAGGTGCTCATTGAAAAATGGCCGGCTACCCCCAACTCAAAACCGCTGGCAGCTCTCGTGCTGAGCTTGGAAGAGTATTCTGTGGAAGCCATCGTGCTGGGAGACGACAAAGACATCAAAGAAGGAGACCTTGTGAGACGAACGAAGCAAGTGCTTTCGGTTCCCGTAGGAGAAGGGTTATTGGGAAGAGTGGTGAATCCTCTGGGAATTCCTTTGGACGGGAAAGGCGTGCTTTCTGAAAAGCAGACTTCGTTGTATCCCGTTGAGCGTCCGGCTCCTTCGGTGATGGCAAGACAGTCGGTGTCTGTATCATTGGCCACAGGCATCAAGCTTGTGGATGCTACCGTCCCCATCGGAAGAGGACAGAGAGAGCTGATCATCGGAGACCGGCAGATAGGGAAGACGTCCATGGTGGAAGATATTATTTTAAACCAATTGAATGAACCCAAAGAATCCCGTCCTTTCTGCGTGTACGTAGCTATCGGGCAAAAGAGTTCAAAGGTTGCCCAGCTCGTAAAAGATTTGGAAGCCAGAGGAGCTATGGAGTACACAATCGTGGTGGCTGCTACTGCTTCAGACCCGGCTTCCTTCTGGTACCTGGCTCCCTACACGGGATGCAGCATGGGAGAATACTTCCGCGACAAAGGAAAAGACGCGTTGATCATCTACGACGACCTTTCCAAGCACGCATGGGCATGGCGCCAGATCGCCTTGCTCTTAAAGCGTCCTCCGGGCAGGGAAGCATATCCTGGAGACGTATTCTATTTGCATTCAAGGCTTTTAGAGAGAGCTGCCCGGCTTTCCAAAGATCATGGAGGAGGATCATTGACCGCGCTCCCTATCGTGGAAACCCAGATGGGAGACGTTGCAGCATACATTCCGACGAACGTCATTTCCATCACGGACGGGCAGATCTTCTTGGAGCAAGACTTATTTTTTAAAGGCCAGAGACCTGCAGTAAACATCGGTATCTCTGTATCTCGTGTGGGATCAGCAGCCCAGGCCAAGGCAATGAAGAAAGTAGCTTCTCAGTTGAAATTGGAATTAGCTCAGTTTCAGGAACTGGCCTCGTTCGCCCAGTTCTCCCAAGACTTGGACGAAGCTACCAAGAAGCGCATCAACAGAGGCCAGCGCTTAATGGAGCTTTTGAAACAGGACCAGTACAGGGTCCTTCCTATGGAAGAAGAGGTGTGCAGCTTATGGTGCGGTATTCAAGGATATCTGGACACTCTTCCTATAGAAAGCGTGCGGGTGTTTGAGGAGAAACTTTTAGAAAAACTCAAGACTTCGCACAAAGATCTTTTAAAGCACATCCGAGAGACCAAGGATTTTGACGACAAGACACAGGCGCAATTAAAAGTAATCGTTGAACAGCTGCTTGCTCATGCCTTCCAAACGTAGCATTCAGGACAAAATACGGGCCACGGGGAACATCCGTCAGATAACGAGAGCCATGGAGCTGGTGGCTGCCACGAAGATGCGCAAAGCAGAGCACGTTGCTCTGAGAGCGCGCCCTTTCGCAAAGAATGCCTTTCGCCTGTTGCGGAACCTGCTTTCCTACGCACATGGAGAGCAAGCGTTCCAGGAATCTTCGCTGTTTCAGAAAAACGAGAAAGGAGATACGTGCCTTCTCCTCATTACTTCAGACAGGGGATTGTGCGGTTCCTACAACACTTCAGTATTGAGAGGCGCAGTAAAATTCATTCGTGAAGAGAAGAACGTGAGAGGGGTTGCCGTGGGAAAGAAAGCAGCAACATTCTTTCGGAAAGCAGGCATCCAGATGGATGCTGAGTTTTCTCAGCTTTCAGACATCGCTTCTTTGGCTGACGGATCTCCCATTGCTGAATTCCTTCTTTCTCAATACGAAAAAGGTATCTATCAGCGAGTGTTCTCTTGTTCTACGATGTTCCTTTCGGCGCTGAGCCAGAAGGCAGAGCTCCGGGAGATTCTTCCTTTGAGCGTCCAAAGCCTTCAGGACATGATCCAAGGGATCCTTCCTCAAAAAGGAATGTATGCAAAGCAAGAAGAAAAGGAAGAGGCTGTGTTCTATCCATACGTCATGGAGCTCCCTTTCAATAGTTTGTTTGACGCGTTGCTCAGGCAGCTGTTCTACGTGGAGGTTCTTCACTTGCTGTTTGAGTCAAACGCTTCAGAGCACGCTTCCCGCATGGTAGCCATGAAGAATGCCACGGAAAACGCGACCGATATTTTAGATACCTTAACCCTCAGCTTGAACAAGGCAAGGCAAGCTGCGATCACCCAGGAGCTGGCTGAAGTATCAACGGCAAAAGAAGCATTAACCGCAGAATAAACCACCGTATATGAACAAAGGCACAATCGTTCAAATCATAGGCCCTGTCGTGGACGTAGAGTTTGAGAAAGAACTTCCCGGTATTCATTCAGCTTTGCTTGTCCAGAAAGAAGGAGGGTTGATCACGCTTGAAGTCGCCCAGCATTTGGGAGGGAACAGAGTTAGAACCATTGCCATGGATTCTACAGACGGACTAAAAAGGAAGCAGGAGGTTGAAGATACCGGCAAACCCATTGAGGTTCCCGTAGGAGAAGAAGTGCTGGGAAGAATGTTCAATGTGCTGGGGAATACCATTGACGGCCTGCCCGCTCTTTCCAGCAGCGTGAGGAGATCTTCTATTCATCAGCCTTCGCCAGCTCTCAAAAACCAGAAAGTGGAGCCTGAGATATTTGAAACAGGCATCAAAGTGATTGATTTGCTGTGTCCTTTTCTCAAAGGAGGGAAGGTCGGGTTATTTGGGGGAGCTGGAGTAGGAAAGACCGTGCTGTTGCAGGAGCTTATCCACAACACCGCGAAAGAGCACGGAGGATACTCGGTGTTCGCTGGAGTAGGAGAACGCACGAGAGAAGGGAACGACTTGTATCAGGAAATGAAGGAATCCGGAGTCTTGAAGAATACCGCTCTCGTGTTCGGGCAGATGAACGAGGTTCCGGGAGCGAGATTCAGAACGGCGTTGACGGCGCTTCGCATGGCAGAGTATTTCAGAGACGACAAGCACAAAGACGTGCTGCTCTTCATAGACAACATTTTCCGATTCGTGCAGGCTGGTTCTGAGGTGTCTGTATTGCTGGGAAGGATGCCATCAGCCGTGGGGTATCAGCCCACGTTAGCTACCGACATGGGAAACCTCCAGGAGAGAATCACGTCCACCCTGCAGGGCTCTATTACCTCTGTGCAGGCCATTTACGTGCCAGCTGACGATATTACCGACCCGGCTCCTGCCACCACATTCTCTCATTTAGATTCCACGGTAGTGCTTTCCCGTGAACTGGCGTCTCTCGGAATCTATCCCGCAGTAGATCCTTTGGGATCCAGATCTTCC
>JAUSJU010000053.1 GCA_030647175.1 bacterium
CGCTTCGCGCCGACCATATTTTTGGCGGAAATTTGAATTCCGAATTTTGGCGGAGGGTGTAGGATTCGAACCTACAAGGGATTGCTCCCACTGGTGTTCGAGACCAGCGCATTAGCCGTTCTGCCAACCCTCCCTTCTCACTCTATGGTAAGCACGGATGCGAACAAACTGCAATTAGTTCGCGGAATCGGCTATTGCCCTAATAGATAGGCGAATATCAACGGAGCCACGATCGTGGCGTCTGACTCAATGACGAATCGCGGAGTCGTCACGTCCAACTTGCCCCACGTGATCTTTTCGTTGGGAACTGCGCCAGAATACGAGCCGTATGAGGTTGTAGAATCTGAAATCTGGCAGAAGTACCCCCAGAGCCTGCAGTCTTCCTTCAGGTCTTGTTGGATGAGAGGAACGACGCAAATGGGAAAATCGCCTGCAATCCCTCCTCCGATCTGGAAAAATCCAACGAAGTTGTCTTTCGAATTTTCTCTGTACCAGTCGATCAGGAAATCCATAGTTTCCAGCCCCGACTTCACCACTTGGAAATTAGAAACTTCCTTGTGTCTCACGGCAGCAACGAACACGTTTCCCAGTGTGGAATCTTCCCAGCCAGGAACAAAAATGGGGATGTTTTTTTCAGCTGCAGCCAGAATCCAGGAATCCTTGGGATCAATCTGGTAGAACTCCTTCAGCCAGCCGCTTCGCACCAGCTGGTACATATATTCATACGGAAAGTACCGTTTTCCTTCGGCATCCGCCTGCTGCCAAAGCTTTATGCACAATCGCTCAATCCTTCGCATAGCTTCCTCCTCCGGAATGCACGTGTCAGTCACACGGTTGTAGTGGTTATTCAGAAGATCCACTTCGTCCTGATCGCTCAAGTTCCTGTAATTGGGCACTCTCTTGTAGTGATTGTGCGCCACAAGATTGAAAATATCTTCTTCAAGGTTCGCGCCAGTTGAGGTGATCGCATGCACCTTGTTCTGCCTAATCATCTCAGCCAATGACAATCCAAGCTCGGCCGTGCTCATGGCTCCAGCCAACGTCACCATCATTTTATTTCCGTCTTTTAAAAACTTGTCGTACGCTTCGGCTGCATCGATCACGACCGCTGCATTAAAATGCCGGTAGTGATGCTTGATGAACTCTTTGATTGATCCCATTTGTTCTTCTGTTTGATGTTTTAATTATTTTTGTATACGACTATCTTTTATATCTTTATACAACACGAATAAAAATGCAAGTGATTTGAAGTCTGTTCATAGATCTCTATAGACACGTATAGTTTACACGATTCAAGATGAACATGCATGCTAAGCTACCAAAATGTAAATACCTGAAAACATAATCAAGGCGCCGATACATTTCTTCATCAGGGTCCTGGCAGATATATCTTCGCTAATGATGTTCGGCAAAAGGAGCGTCAGCAGTATTCCGATAACAATTGCGTAAAAAGATTGCACCTGCATAACAATAGTGACCAATCCAGCAGAAGGAGTGATCGCAAGAGCTTTTTTAATACTCATCTGACCAAAAAAATCTAAAAGATTGTTTCCGGAGAACCAAACATATTTACCAGTTGTTGCAGTTTTCAGCCCATCAATCACCTGTTTCCTAACGGAAGGAATAACAAAAAGTGTCAGCCCGGCTAACGCCGAACCCAGGGTATCAAGCATGAGATAATCCCAAAAAGACATCTTCGTGAGTCCATAATCCGTAAGAAGAGTCATCGCAGACCACATAAGGATGGCGATGAGTATCATGCCAAAACCTTTAATAAATACGCCCTTGCTCTTTTCAAAGGAAACTATAGTTGCGCCCACTAGGACGATGATGAAACCAAGCAATTCATTGGAAGACAAGGTCTGGCCTAAGAATATGAATGCCAAGATCAC
This sequence comes from bacterium, assembly GCA_030647175.1. Lineage (GTDB taxonomy): Bacteria > Patescibacteriota > Minisyncoccia > Minisyncoccales > UBA10102 > JAUSJU01. The sequence continues at coordinate 1,893 of JAUSJU010000053.1, forward strand.
TGTGAGCACAGGAATCAGCTTGAAAAGAATCACCAGGGAGGAGGTATCTCCTTGCTCAAGGGCCTTTCCATAAAAACCATACGAATAGATGAGGATAACGCCCGTAAAGACTGGGATCCACGAATATGCTGTAAGTTCAGGCACTCCGACGAAAGCAAAAAGTATGAAAAACAAGAGCCAGCTTGTGATTGTTGAGAAGAAAAGGAAATCGAAAATCCCTTTCGTGTATTTGCCGAGAGTATATTTATCTATGAAATTGGAAAGGGCCCAAAATAGTGGCGCGAGTAGAGAAAGAAAGATCCAATTCATAGTATTTATATAGATCGTCTATTCTGACGAGTTCTATCTGGTGGACCCGCGGGGAGTTGAACCCCGGACTGCTCCATGCCATGGAGCCGTGTTACCGCTATACTACGGGCCCTCTTTGTGCCCTCGGGGAGAATCGAACTTCCATCTGCTCGTTAGGACCGAGCTGTTCTATCCGTTGAACTACAAGGGCATACCCATTCTTTCTTGAATAATGTCGTAGGGAATCTGTCTGATAAGAGCGTGTATCAATTTGAGCATATAAGATCCCTTCTGTATAGTAATCCTGCACATCCCGTATCGTGTTTTCCCTCTCGTGCCTCCATCATTCAAACATACACGAAATCTGTCTTTTGGAATTGATGTGATCTTAGACCAATAATCCAGACACTCTTTCTCGTTCATCCCAGAAAATATTCTCATAACTGGTGTCAATCTTTCCATAGGGATATTAAAAACTTCTTGTAATATTTTGATGTAAAAAGCTATCATTATCCCGTCCGAATTAATAAACTCACATGCTTTTTTACTACCCTCTCCCCAATAAAGCATACAAAACGCAATTACGGCATCTCTGTGTTGACCATGAAGAACTATTTTCGCCTCTTCTTCTGCCTTAGCTATTTCTGCTTCAAAACGTTTTGTCCTGCCACCTTGTTTACTCTTCAATAGAAGAAGATACTTCAGAGGAATTTTTATAGAATGTACGTGATGCCATACCGTAGTTTTAGGAATAGAAAACGTCATAACAAGCTCATTAATGCTATATCCTTTCTTCCTAAAAGCCTTTAATTTCGTGATCTTCTCTAAAGAGTGAATATGCATATACGCATATTCACTATACCCTTATAAACTAGATAGAGCAACTATATAGATAAAAGGTTTTATTCGTTCTATTATATTCTCCCCTTGTGGATAAAGGCGTTTGACATGATGCCCTGCCCCAATATAATGATGCTTGTATGATGAAAGGTCGTCCTATTACAGGCCTTACAATAAAGTCAATTTCAATACAAAATGGAGTACGGAAATAGTGACATCCTTTTGAACATGGATGGCGACGACATGATAGGCGATGATGATGTGGAGGAAGAGTCCAAAGACGACGAGGAAGAAGAGGAGGAAGACGATGTGGACGACGAGGACGCTGCGATGGAATAAGTAAAACAATGTCCGCGGAATACGCGGATTTTGTTTTGCTGTTTACAGAATAGAAGCCCTATGCAGCGAGCCACCCGCCGTCTACATAGAACGTAGCTCCGGTAACATAGCTCGCCTCTTCAGAGGCCAGGAAAACAACCATGGCGGAAACTTCCTCGGACCTTCCCATCCTTTTGAGCGGAATGCCTTGAAGTATGGCCTGCATCGCCTCTTTGGGCATTTGAGCGGCTGATACCATAGGCGTATCGATGGCTCCGGGACCGATAATGTTGACGGTAATGCCAAGGGACGCCCATTCAACAGCCAAAGTCTCTGACATGCCGATGATACCGCCTTTTGAAGCAGTATAGTGCGCACTCCCGGCAATCCCGATACCGGCTCCCCCAGAAGCGACGGAGGAAATGTTGATGATCCTTCCCCATCCATGCCTTGCCATCTCCTTTGCCGCGCGCTGTGCGCAGAGAAACTGCCCCTTCAGGTTGATATCAATCGTCTTGTCCCATTCTTCTTCCGTAAGATCAAAAGCCGGCTTTGGAGAATATATGCCCGCATTATTCACAAGAATATCCAACCTCCCAAAGTGCTGTACTGCAGACGTAAACACCTTCTCCACCTCTTCGGGCTGAGAGACGTCCAGCTTGAAAGCGACAGCTTCGCCTCCCTGAGACTGGATCTCTTTCGCTACAAGCTGGCAATCCCCCTCATCAATATCTGTCACGATGATTTTCGCCCCCTGCTTTGCCAGCGCCAATGCATGGGACTTCCCCATGCCGCGCCTTGCCCCCGTTACCAACGCCACTTTGTTGTGCGACTCAAACATATATAGAGAATAGCATGCCGTAAGAAATTATGCTTGTCGCACGGGTATCTTCACGGAAAAAATCGCTCCGTCGCCTTCCGATCTTGGACTTTGGAACTGAACGTTCCAGCCAAGCTTATCGCAGATTACCTTTACTATGAAAAGCCCGAGCCCCGTACCGCCCTCTTTCATCATTCGTGCATTGGACGCACGGAAAAATTGCGTAAAGATTTTCGTCTGCTCTTTCTGGGGGATAGACAACCCATTGTTCTCGCAGGAAAAAACATATCCGTCGCCTTCTTTCTTCAGGGCAACTATCACCTTCCCATTGTCCGTAGTTGAGTACTCTGCCCCGTTATGAATGATGTTGGAAAATACCTGCGTAGCAAAGTGTTTCTTCGTGACGAGAGGGAATCTTTCTCCGTCTTTCTTGTATGTAAAAGAAGTATTCGCATGCTGATTTTTTATCTCCAAAATAATGCCTTCTATCTCATCTCCGATATCAATCGTTTCTTCTGTGTTTCCCGCACCGATGGATTTTAGACTCGAGATGACGAGCAGATCGGCTACAAGATCAACGAGCCATTTGTCTTTCTGGTATGAGCTCTCAAGCGTCCGGCGTTGGTCTTTTTGAGATGGGTTATTTTGAAAAATCCATTGGAATACCCATTTGATAGCAGCAAATGGGTCGCGTAATTGATTGTCAAAGACGGAGAGAAAATCCTTATGGAATCTTTCTTCTGCGTAGCGCTCGGTAATGTTGGGCTCAATTCCTATGAAGAATTTGATCTCGCCGTCTGCATTGAGAATGGGAGAAACGTAGAGGTCCTGCCAATATTCCACCCCGTCTTTTTTTTTGTTATGCACCTCTCCCAAGAACGGTTTCTTTTCTGCCTTGATGGATTGCCACATTCTCTCATAGAATTCTTTGGGCATCTCGCCTCCCCAGAGATCTCCCGGATTCTTGCCGAGAATCTCGTGAATAGAAAATCCTGTATTCCTCTGCACCGCTTTATTCGCATAGAGGATATTCGCATCCTTATCGGTTATGATCACGTGGTCGTCCAAAAGGTCGAAACCGCTCTTGATGGGCTCGATCTCTTCAATGAACCGTTCTAATTCGCTTGGAGTGATTTCTATACGCATACCATCCGTTCTTCAATAGGGCATTTTCACGTAGAATATCGTCTCTTTCCCGTCTTTTACCGGACTCTGGAACCATACCTCCCAATGAAAATAATCCGCTATCAGCTTCACGATATACAGCCCTAATCCCGTACCGAACGTTTTCATCTCTTTCGCATTCGATGCCCGGAAAAATTTGGAGAAGATCCTCGGCTGATCGGCTTTCGGAATACAAAGACCGTTATTCTTAGCAGAGAAGATATAGCCGTATTCGTTCTTCTTCAGGCTCAATGCCACCCTGGGATCTTTCTTGTCGGCGTATTCTGCTGCATTCGCAATCAAATTCGTGAACAATTGCACTGCCAAAGATTTTTCTACCCTCAGCGGAAACGAGCTGACTTTGTGATTCAAGGGATCACTTGAATCGAATATCAAAGGAACTTTGGGATTATCCGTCTGAACAATATCAATAATGGAAAGAATTTCCCGCAGAAGATCAAACGGTTCTCTTTTGGTTTCGGCATTCTGCAAACCGGAAAGAAGAAGCAAGTCGCGGAACAGGTCGAGAAGATTCTGATTTTTTGAATACACTTCCTGTAATTTTGCTCTCTGCTCCTCCGTTAAGCCTCCTTTTGCAAAAAGCCATTCAAGCGTCCATCGGATATCCGCAAGCGGCGTCTTTCCCTGATTCCCAAGAATAGAGAGGAATTCTTCACGGAATTGGTCCCGCCGCTTCCTGTCGCTGACATCGGGTTCAATGCCTATGAAGAATGTAATGTTTCCGTTTCTGTCCAGCACGGGAGAGATATGGAGCTCCTGCCAGTATAATGTTCCGTCTTTCTTCTTATTCTGCACTTCGCCCACGAAAGGCTTTTTCTCCGTTTTTATCGTATGCCACATCTTTTCATAAAACTCTTTGGGCATCTCTCCTCCCCAGAGATCAGCAGGATTCTTACCGATAACTTCGCTGACAGAAAATCCCGTGTTCTTCTCTACTGCCTTATTGGCATACAGGATATTCCCATGATTATCGGTTACAATCACATGGTCGTCCAACAGATCAAAACCAGTTTTCATTGACTGGATTTCTTCTACAAACCGGTCTAATTCACTCGGGGCAATCTCTGTACGCATATATAATTCACTCTAGCAAAAAATCTTGTATCTGCATATCATTGCTGAACCAAGATACCCTGGAGTACAATAGAGAGAGCACATGAAAAAATAAAGGAGAAAAGAAAGTGAAGAAGACCCCGTACTGGCCAACCATTTTTGTCATTGGTTTTGTACACATCGTTGCCTTTCTCGGCGTATGGCATACATTCGAAAAAGGAGTTAGTTTTCTTGCCATTATCGTCTTTATCGTAGGATATTTTTGGACAGGCCTTGGAGTCACAGTTGGATTCCATCGTTTCTACACTCACCGATCATTCCAAACCAGCAAAGTGGTAGCAGAGATTCTTCTTGCGCTAGGAGAAATGGCACTACAGGGAAACCGTGACGGATGGAGAACCGTTCATCTTGCTCACCATAGAGCGCCTGATACGTTACGCGACCCTCACTCTCCAGTCGCATGGGAAAACCGTCTCTACGGCTTCTATTGGGCCCACATAGGCTGGCTATTCTTTCAGCCTCTCGGCAACCCAAGTGCATCAGACCGTACACGAAGTCTTGGATATGCATTCCTTGGCCTCTTCCTGCCAGGATTGATCCTGTTTGTTTTTGAGGGCTGGGATGGAGCACTCTCCGGAACGCTCCTTGCAGGATTCATGCGAGTGGTATTTGTATGGCATGCCACATGGTCAGTGAACTCTATTGGTCATTTATGGGGAAGCAGGCCTTTCCCCACCAAGGACAATAGCAGAGATTCTTGGATCATAGGCATGTTTGGGCTCGGCGATGGATATCATAATTTTCATCATGCCTTCCCCTGGTCTGCGATCAATGGATTCTCAATACCAGAAAAGCTTTCTGATACACCAGGAACGATCATCTCAGCTATGGGAATACTCCATCTGGCCTGGAATATCCAGTCGCCAGACAATTCGGGGAAGATTCCCGAAACTCAACCAGGGCTTATTTCCGTATAAGCCCTTTTATTTTACCGAAAGACGAGCATTCTTGACTTTTCTACCCATATGCAGTATACAAAATTCATCCTATTCACAGAAAGGAGAGGATTGTGGAACTCAACGAGTTAACCGCAGAAGTTCTTTCTCGCTTCAAGGGAGGACAACTAGAGATTCAGAACCGGGCTGAGCACTATCTCTACCGGGGTGAAATAGCAGAGGTCGCCCTGGATGAGAAGGACCAACTCAAGGTCAAGTTCGCATGGCTGGCCGAGTTCAAAGATGGAGGGTGGGTAAACGATGAAGATCTCGACTATTCGCTCACTCTCTGGTTCGATAAGGAAGCAAACCGGCCTTTCGTGAGCGTTGAAAAAATCGCTGACGATCGCCTCATGATCCATGGCGCCCCCATGCTCATGAACGAGGTCTTGGTCTTCTTCCCTCCAGATGGAAGCAAACTTGATCGCGCTAAGGTAGTGGGGCTCGTACCCGTAGCCTAAAACTCGCCCCATTTCATACCCCTTTATTACTGATTATTCGGTAGTAAAGGGGTTTTTTATTAGGGAACTATTGAAACTTATGTATCACAAATCTTATAAATGCCGCGGTCTCATCCGCTGAATTCATTTCCTGTCCATGGTGCCATTGTTCAGCTTTTTGGATTAAATCGCTCCATGGCTCTCCGAGCTCATTCTTTGCCCATGTTGAAGCAACTTTTTTTGAGGCAACGTTGTCATGCTTCGCTCTATATAGAATACGGCACATCGTTAAAATGACATATGCTTGATAATGGCTGTTCTGGAGCCAAGAAGCATCCTTCAGCTTCGGCTCCCACTCTTCGTGCAAGTCTCTTTTCGAAGCTTCCCGCACCGCATCTATGCTCACGGGATTGATCAATACTCTAGGATCAGGACCGATCAAAGCAATACCATGCTCGTAAAGTACGTGCAGATTGATGGTCCATTCATTTCCATAAATAGCTGGGCGTACTTTCCCTTCATTAACATAGGTACGAGGCGTTGTAGGTTTCTGGGGTGGTTGCGCCTTTTCAATCATATCTTTCGTGATATATGACCCTTCAATCCGCTTGGCCCATTTCGTGTGATTCTCACCGATATATGTATGCATATTTTCTATCTGCTCCAGTTTTTCTCGTGATAATGTATGGCTCATTATAGCTAAAAAATCAATGTCGCTACTTTCTGGATTGAAATCACCATAGGTCAAAGAACCAGTAAGATACAAACCAACAAGTTCGTCCCCAAGGATATCATGGACACCTTGAGTCAGCGTAACCAATACGTCATTGACGTCTTGGTATGGCGTCAATTTTTTAATATCTGCTATTTCCATGGCTTAACCATATCAAAAAACCGCCTTAATGGCGATTCTTTGAAGCGTGGGCGGGTGATGGGATTTGAACCCACGATCTTCGCTGCCACAGAGCGACGCTTTAAACCGCTAAGCTACACCCGCCATGGTGTCCTCGGCAGGAATCGAACCTGCATATCCACCTTAGAAGGGTGGCGTTCTATCCGTTGAACTACGAAGACGCGGCTCAATATTATCCTACAAATACCTCTCAGTCAATCGTACCAATGATCAAATATGCCTATGCTTATTGCAAAGGAATCGTGAATGAGAATGTCGATCCTTTGCTCTCTTGGGAGGTGAATCCCATGGATCCTCCTCCTTTCTCTATGATTGACTTTGCAATGTAGAGGCCAAGCCCCGAGCCTTGCACTTGGAACTACATCGCGTTGCCTGACCTGAAGAACTGCTGGAAAATATACTTCTGATCGTCCTTCGGGATCCCTATGCCGGAATCCCGAACGGAGAATGAAAGCTTGGTTTCCTTCTGATCGTAGGCGACGACCACCGTGCTTCCTTCCGGGGAATACCGTACGGCGTTGTCTATGAGATTGGTGATCACGTGCCGCAGCTGAAGCTGGTCAAACGAAATATCTCGGGGCGATGATTTCTCCTCCATCTGCAAACGCACTTTCCGCACCGTTATTATGGATTCAAGCCCTTTCAAGATATCTGCCACGAGATCTTTAAAACTGAAAGTCTCCTTTTTAGTCTGCACGGTATCTTGGTCCAGCTGAGAAACCAGCAAGAGATCTCTCACCAAATCAATCATGCGGGAAGTGTCGCTTTTCAGTATGCGAAGGTACTCTCCCTGTTTATCTTGGGATGCCTGTCCATTTTGGGAAGTCAGGAAATCAAGGGACCAGCTCATATTGGAAAGAGGAGATCTCAGCTGGTGGGATACGATATCTACGAACTCTGACTTCATGCGGGTAGCTTCTGCCATGCGCTCAAACGACCGCGTAATGATGAAAGAAATGCAGAGAAGGATCATGGTAAAGAAAAGGATGCCCAGGGCCGTGATCTGGGGATCCTCAATGTATTGGGTGCCGATGGCATAGGAGAACACGGCAAACACCATGATGCAGATTCCCATGGCCACAAAGAGAAAGTTTGGACACTGCCACAGGGGTATGCCGTACCTTTTGCAGTACCCTACGAGATCAAGCTGCGATATCAGCCAATTCATATTGGAATATTGTACCATGAACGAATTGCCCAAACCAAGCAATTATGGTATTTTTGTGCTTAGCTAAGATAGACGTAAGCCTTCACGGGGTGTCGTATAGTGGCAGTACGCTTGCTTTGGGAGCATGTAGCCCAGGTTCGATTCCTGGCACCCCGACCATTCAAGATTTTCCTAGTGTACTACATTGGTCTATAAGCCTGTTTTTTGTTTCCGCAACCAAGTCTTGACGCAAGACTTATATTGTGCTATTATAATCGGCAACAAGTTCTTTATAGGGGGTTATATTGAGTGGACCACCGATACTCGACCGTTCCAAGCTCATCGCTATCGCAGAATACATGAACTGCGGACTTCGTTCAGACAGCGACGACTTACGCCATGCAGATGGCGCGATCATCTTCTGCCGAGAAGATTCGCGGATGGCAATGACGACCGCGGAGCTCTATCGGCGCGGACTCTTCTCGTGGATCGTCCTCTCAGGCGGCCTCGGCAAAGATTCTGGCCCGAGGTCAAAACATGCTGGCTCGGAAGCTGCATATCAGGGAGAGATCCTTATTGAAAAGCATGGCGTTTGGGCTGGTATCGTTTTTCTCGAACAGACCGCGACGAATGGCGCAGAAAATACGCGCCGTTCAATCGGTCTGATTCGAACGGGCGATCAGGTTCAGCCCGGGCCGATCCCCGTGGACGATGGTATCATCCTCGTCATGCCTCCGCGGAGCGCGCGACGGCTCCTCGCTACGCATACAAAGATTGCGCGCGATGAGCTCAACTTTCCCTGCTCGTGGCAGGTCGTCACGATCGATGATCCGTTTGATCCCGACGATTCGACGCAAGTAAAAGAGGTTCTCCAAGAATTCCTCTGCGTCGCCGACTGGCCGGAAAAGGGCTGGGCCGATTCGCAACCCGATCTTCCCCAGGACCTCGTCGCCTGGGCGCGCGAAGTGCTGCCGAGTCTCGGCACATGAACACGCAACACGGCTGATTCATCGCCCTGCATCGAATCTTTTGATTTAATGCAGGGCTTTCTTTTTTTGAAAAAGCTATGCTATAGTGTTTTCACCACAGATTTTCTTCAGCTTTTATCCCTCTAGCATGCGGGCGTAGTACAATGGTAGTACGCTTGGTTTCCAACCAAGATACGTGGGTTCGATTCCCATCGCCCGCTCCATATGGCAACGTACGAAGATTTTCAAAAGCTGGATATCCGGGTAGGGCAGATTAAAGAGGTATCCGACTTCCCAAAAGCAAGGAAGCCCTCCTACAAGCTCGTCATCGATCTCGGTTCTGAGATTGGCGTAAAGAAATCCTGCGCCCAGCTCACCCAGCACTACTCTAAAGAGCAGCTCATAGGGAAACGAATACTGTGCGTGGTGAATTTCCCTCCAAAACAGATAGGCCCTGAGATGTCAGAGGTTCTTTGTCTTGGAGCTCCTGACGAGAATGGAAACTGCGTGCTGATTGCCCCGGACAAAGACGTCCCCCTCGGAGGAAGGCTGTACTGAAATGGAGATCAAGAATTCCCCTGACTCCTGGAATACTGTATGGAACCGTATTCCTTCAACATTCCCAGGGAGCAGGCTTCTTGAGAACTGGTACCGCTCCATTGTCTACTTCTCTGCGTTCAATAAACTCTTAAAATCCGTCTCCCTTTCCCAGAAGGACGTCTTGGAATTGGGGAGCGGAACTGGAAACAACAGCTTATACCTCTCCAGGAAATATCCGCTGCGCTCTGTAACGCTCATGGACTTCAGCGACTCAGCTCTCCAGAGAACGCAGGAGCAGAAGTTTCCATGCAAGGTCACAAAACTCCACAAGGATCTGCTTGAGTTCCGTGCCCCTTTACCGTATGGATTCGTGCACAGCACAGGCCTCATTGAGCATTTCTATGGAGCAGAGCGCATGGCTGTAGTGCAAAAGCATGCTGAGTGCGTAGAGAAAAACGGGTACGTCATGATCTGGGTTCCCGTGAGGTCTTTCATGTTCTCTCTCATCTGGCAGTTCAATAAAATGCAAGGAATTGAGGAGGTTCCTCTGACTGAACAAGAACTCAAAGCGCTTTGCGTTGAAAGCGGGCTTCGGATCATCAATGAAGGCAAAACGGCATTCGGAGCCCTCTACGGAGTACTTGCTCAGAAGATGTAAAGAAAAACAGAGCCCTCGCCCTGTTTTCCCTTTCAAGATCTAGAGAATACTGCTGTCGTATTCCATGACGTCTTTGGAACCTGGAACGGTTATGTCCGCAGGAAGATTGAATCTCGTAAGGTCTGCGGTAAGATTCATATCGTGCAGTACGGAAGAAACGCCCGCGGCTTGGCCCTCAGGAGTAGGAATCTGCGTAAGCCGTTTCCCCTCAAGCCCTATCTTCGTAATATACCCTGACTCTTTTTCTACTGAAAACGTCGCTTTCAATGTTGCGTCTTTCAGAATGATCTGCGCATCTTTTACATCTTTTTCCGTACTGTCTGGGTCCTTTCCCAGAGCTTCGATAAAGGCCGGTGTACTTATCTCAACTGCGTAGGTATCGTACGTCTTCCCGTCAGCTTTCTCTGAAGAAACCTTCTGAATAGTATTCTTCTCTATGCCCTTAAAAAGTGCCTTGCTCTCTGATAAGACTGAGCCAAGAATATCAAAACTGTAGAGGGAGGCATCCGTGGGAGAATTCGCGTTGAATTCTTTGAGCTGCTCTTTCGTCATGTGCACCCATTTTACAACAGAGGGGAATTTGTAGTACGCGTCTCCGTTTTCAGTCCCTATGAAAGAAATGGTGACGGAGGGTCCCGCATCTTCTAGAGACGAAAAACGTATTTCTCCTTTTCCGATTTTCCCATCGGTAGATCCTCCTAAGTAACCTTCAATTTTTGCGCCAACGGCTTGCGTCAGACCAGTCTTAGAAAACGTGATGCTTGAGGTAAGATTCGTCGCATACTCCATATGAAGAGTCCTGGCGCTGTTCGTTGTATCAATCGCCAATACGAGGTGATCGTACGGAGTCTTGAACGGATTAACTTCGGTAACGAACCGTACAATCGGATTGGTCGCATCTCCTTTATTGAGAGTGTACGTACCGCCTATTCCTAGGGCAGCGATCCCTATCGCCAAAAGAATAATAAAGGGTAGCTTAGTGCCAGAAGTTTGAGTTGGAAAATCAGACATACAGTTGGTTATTGATTAATGATGATATTTCTATCTCGCGTATTCCACGAACCGATTCTCTCGCACCAACGTCACCTTGATCTCTCCCGGATACCTGAGCTCTTCCTCAATGCGATTTGCAATGTCTCTGGCTAATTGCTGGGACTCCACGTCGCTCAGCTCTTCTGGTTTCACGAACACGCGGATCTCGCGTCCTGCCTGCAGGGCATATGCCTTCTCCACTCCTTTAAAGGATTGGGTGAGGGTCTCCAATTCTCCTATGCGTTTTAAGTAGCTCTCCACCGTGTCTTTCCTCGCTCCTGGCCGGGCCGCTGAAATGGCGTCTGCTGCCTGGATGAGGACCGCTTCAACAGATTCGTAGGGGTAGTCCTCGTGGTGGGACTTCATGGCGTCAATCACTTCTTTTTCCGTGTTGAACTTTTCCAGAATGCGCATGCCGATCTCAACGTGGGAACCTTCCACCTGGTGATCCAATGCTTTCCCGATGTCGTGGAAGAGCCCTGCTTTCTTGGCTACGGCAACGTTCACTCCGATCTCAGCTGCCAACGAGGCTGCAAGATATGCTACTTCAATGGAGTGCAATAATACGTTCTGTCCGTATGAAGTCCTGAACTTCAAGCGCCCTAAGATCTGAACAAGCTTGGGGTCTAATCCCACGATGCCTAAGTCATACACCACCGTTTCCCCGGCTTCTTTGATCTGGCGGTCCACATCCTCCTGCGCTTTTGCGACTTCTTCTTCTATGCGCGTTGGATGGATCCTGCCGTCCTTGATAAGGTTCTCTAAAGCAACTCTCGCAACGTGCCTCCGCACAGGATCAAATCCCGAGATGACCACGGTTTCAGGAGCCTCGTCCACGATGATCTCCACTCCGGCTGCTCTTTCCAATGCGCGGATGTTCCTTCCTTCTTTCCCGATGATCTTCCCTTTCAGGTCCTCTGAAGGAAGCACGATGGTGGTAGTGGTGATTTCCTGAGATTGAGAAACCGCGATCTTCTGGACCGCATAGGCTACCATTTCTTTCGCCCGTTTCTCAAAACGCTCCTGCCCTTCCTGCTCTAACTTCCTCATGCGACCTAAAATGTTCTTTTCTTCCTGGCGCTCTAACACCTCGAACATCTCCTGCTTGGCCTGATCTTTCGTGAGGCCGGCGGTATGCTCTAACTTGGTAATTGTCTGGGTCTGCAGTTCCTCCAATGACTTCTCTTTCTGAGAAAGCGTTACCGAATGCTTCTCCACCTCTTTTTCTTTTGATTCAAAATCAGAGATCTTCTTGTCTAATACGTTCTCCCGTTTCAGCAAAAGCTGCTCTGCTTCCAAAAGGCCTTTGCGCCGCTTTTCGTCTTCTGTTTCTGTTTCCAAACGAAAAGCCTGGGCTTTGGCTTTGGCCTGTTCTACGATCTGGTCAGCCTCCTTTTGGGCTTGGGCTGCAAGCTTCTCTAACTTGCCTTCAAGAACGTCTGCTGTCTTCTTTGCGATCGACTGGCGAGCAAAGTATCCTAGGATTGCTCCTAGCACCAAAGCTCCGCCTACTGGAAGTAGGGTGATTGGATCCATATGAACAAATATTGGTTAATGACATTTTGTTATTCTTTCTCTTGGATTACTTCATCAATAAGGCCGTATTCCTTTGCTTCCTTGGGGTCAAGGTAAAAATCCCGGTCCGTGTCTTTTTCCACTTTCTCGTACGGCTGTCCTGAGTGTTTTGAAATGATGGCGTTGATCTGCTCTTTGATTTTCACGATCTGCTTTGCGGTAATCTCAATCTCTGTCGCCTGCCCCTGGGCTCCTCCCATGGGCTGGTGGAGCATGATCTGGGAGTTGGGGAGGGCGAACCTCTTCCCTTTTTCTCCCGCAGTCAGCAATACCGCTGCCATGGAGGCCGCCATGCCAACGCATACCGTAGACACCGGGCACTTGATGTACTGCATGGTGTCGTAGATTGCCAATCCTGCGGTCACAGAGCCTCCAGGGCTGTTGATGTAGAACTGGATTTCTTTCTTGGGATCCTTGGACGCCAAGAAGAGCATCTGGGCGATGACAGAGTTTGAAACGACGTCGTTCACGGGAGCTCCTAGAAAGACGATGCGGTCTTTCAGAAGCCTTGAGTAAATGTCGTACGCTCGCTCTCCGTACTGGGTTTTTTCAATGACTGTGGGGATAAGATTCATACTATAGGTGTGTTGCCATAGTACCCCAGAAAGCAGGCAAAGTCAAAGATCCCTATTCTTTTAGTTCCTCTGATTTTGTTGCCTCTTCCGAAGCTTTTACTTCAAGTTCTTCTTTGGGCTCTTCTGGCTCTCCCGAAAGTTCAGCGTCTGATTCTCCGTCTTCCTTTCCTACCGCTTTCTCTCCCGGCGTCCTCACGTCTATCTTCCAGCCCGTGAGCTTTGCTGCCAATCTCACGTTCTGTCCGTCTCTTCCGATGGCTAAGGACAGCTGGTCTTCTGGAACCTGGGCTTCCGCTCTGTTCTTTGAAAGAATGTTGGCCTGCAATACTTTAGCCGGAGACAGAGCGTTGGCAATATATACTTCAGGATCCTCTGCCCATTCAATGATATCTATCTTCTCTCCTCCGAGTTCCTGCATAACAGCTGACACCCTTGTGCCCCGCTGTCCTACCATGGAACCTACAGGATCCACTCCCTGGGCATTGGAGAATACCGCTATCTTTGACCGAGATCCTGCCTCTCTCGCAATCCCTTTTATCTCAACGCTTCCTGCTCCGATCTCTGGAACCTCTAACTCAAACAGCTTTGAAATGAGCTTTGGGTATGCCCGTGAGAGGTAGATGGTAGGCCCTTTTGGCGAATCATCTACGCGCAGGACGTAGAGCTTCAAGCGCTGTCCTGAGCGGTAGAACTCTCCAGGAACCTGCTCTTCTTGAGGAAGCATCCCCAAGGTCTTTCCCAGGTCAAAGAACACCGCCCTGTTCTCCACGCGCTGTACGATACCTGAAACCAGCTCTCCTTCTTTGGATTTGAACTCAGAGAGTACGGTTTCCCGCTCTGCTTCCCTGATCTTTTGCAAGATGACCTGTTTTGCCGTCTGAGCCGCGATCCTTCCATAGTCCTGCTTCTGTTCCAGAGGCAACTCCAGCTCCTCGCCAACCTTGATGTCTTTCTTTATCTTCTTTGCATCCTTGAACATCATATGGCGCTCTGGATTGAACCTGATCTTCTTCTCTCCCTCTGGAATCTCCAGGTCCTGAGGCCCTTCTTTCATCTTTTCCAGTTCCTCTTCTGAATAGATCATGTCTTCGTCCACCACCAGCTTTACCATCCAGAACTCTGCTTTCCCAGTCTTTGAGTTGAGCTTTGCTTTCACCATTTGGCCCCGCTGCCCGTATTCTTTCTTATATGCTGCAGCCAACGCCTGTTCAATCGCCTCTAACACGCGTGCTTTGTCCAAGCCCTTTTCTTCTGCGATCTGATCGATGAGAACCGTAAAGTTTTTGAGATCCATGTTATATCGTTTACAAAAGAATGTCCGAGACGGACATCTTACTGCACATTTGTATAATAGCTGAAACTAAATATTTGTCAAATATCAGGGCCTGCATAACATTTCTATTTCCTGTTCCACCTTTGCTATCTTTGCGTCGTTCAACCCTATCCTCTTGAGCAATGCTCTGTCCTTGATGACGTCCTTGCACAATGACACGCCTTGATCCATGAGTGCTCGCTTGTTGCTCCCGCTCAAGGTCGTAAGACACGTAAAAGGGTGCAGGCCTGATTCCTCAATGAGGTTCTGCAGGTTTCCTTTTGCGGGATGGTTCCATCCCACGGCTCTCATCCCCACGCATGAAGCATACTGGATGGCGTCTGATGTCAACTGGGTGTTCGTGACCAGCCATGCTTCATGGAACTCGCGTCCGTGGCTAGGATCCTTCTGCCACCTTTTCTTGATGTCTTCAAAACGGGCCTGCACGTACAGAGCTACTTTCACATCAGACCGGGTACCCTGCTGATTATGGAACTTGCATTCCACCATGAGGCACTTTCTTTCTTTCTGAGCTACCACGTCAACCTCATGAGAAACGCACTCTCCCTGCACCACCACCGATACGTTGGTCGTATATCCCTGGGCTTTGAATATCTCCCCCACAAGATTCTCGAAAGGATGGCCTTCCGGCCCGAGTTCCATGATGGCGCGTTTCAACGAGTACCGTGCAGCCACGTGAGGCTGGTATTTCCTCAGAAGGGAGAACGCACGGCGGTAGATGTCTTTCGTATGAGACCCGCTTTTAAATTCCTGCGTAATAGTGTTGACGACCCGCTGGATCACCTCTTCGGAAGCTCTTGATCTCTCCAAAGAACGCCTAAGCTTGTCTTCTGCAAAAGGCTCTGTTTTGCCCGATGCTTTTACCACGAGCATTTGAGATTCCATGAAGAGATTATACCAGAGGATCATATTCCCTGATACAATACCAATATCTATGAATTGGCATACTCAATCCGTAGCCGAGGTGCTTCACGAGCTTTCAGCTACAGAACAAGGGCTCTCAAAGTCACAGGCAGAACAGCGCTTGAAAGAATACGGGCAGAACAAGCTTCCTGAAGGAAAAAAGGAGGGGCTGTTTTCCATATTCTTTAACCAATTCCAAAGCCCCTTGATCTACATTCTCCTGGGAGCTACCGCAGTAGTCTTTTTCTTGCAAGAACCCCTGGACGGATCATTCATTCTAGCCATACTCCTGTTCAACGCACTCGTGGGAACGATACAGGAAGGAAGAGCGCAGAACACCTTGGCAGCTCTCAAGAAGTTTTCTGAGTCTTCAGCTACCGTTGTGCGAGACGGAAAAGAGCTTCTCATTAAAGATACTGAGGTGGTTCCGGGAGACATCCTCTTGCTCCAAGAAGGAGAAAAGATTCCTGCTGACTCGCGCATCATGATTTCCAACTCTTTGAAGATTGATGAGTCATCTCTTACCGGAGAATCAGAGTCTGTATCCAAAGTGAGCGAAGCAATGGAGGGGCATCATCATTCGGTCATTGACCAAAAGAACATGGTGTTCAAAGGAACGCATGTGGTGGCGGGATCTGCAACAGCTGTTGTCGTAGCTACTGGGCTTTCTACAGAGATTGGGCAGATAGCTAAAGAGATCTCTTCTATTGATACTGAAATGCCCTTGAAAACGAATATCAGGTATCTTTCACGCCTTGTCATTCTCGTAGTAGTAGGAATCAGTATATTCCTCATAGTAGTCGGCACTCTTTCAGGAAAACCCTTGAAAGAAATGGTGACCACAGCGGTAGCCCTTTCAGTATCTGTCATTCCAGAGGGCCTTCCTATTGTCATTACTTTAGTCTTGGCTACTGGAGTATGGAGGATGTCAAAGCACAAAGCTTTAGTAAAGAAGCTGCAGGCAGTAGAAGCTCTGGGCCAGACCAAGATCATTGCAGTAGACAAGACAGGAACCCTCACCTTGAACGAGATGGTGATCCAGAAAGTCTATACAGGTTCCCAGCTCTTTGAAGTAGGGGGAGTAGGATATGAACCTAAAGGAGAGCTCTTCCTTGGAGGAAACATCATTGATCCTTTGAACCATCCTGAGTTGCTGTTGGCAGGAAAGATCGCTGCGTTCTCCTCCAACGCCAGGATCTCGTTCGTTGAAGAGAACGGCTCATGGAAAGTGGCAGGAGATCCTACGGAAGCCGCCATGTTGTGCTTTGCAGAAAAGATCGGATTCAAACGGGAAGTGCTGGACCAGGAATCTCCGAGGATATCTGAACTTCCGTTTGACTACAGAGAGAAGTATCACGCTTCTTTGAGGAACATGGAGGGAAAGCATATGGCGGTCATTACCGGAGCTCCAGAACGAATCCTAGAACTCTGCCAGAGCAAGTGGGACAAAGGAGTGTCACAGCCTCTTACCAAAGAGTCCTTGCAAGAGATTGAATCTGTATTCTTTGCACTAGCCCACCAAGGATTCAGAGTCGTGGCCTTTGCCATGAACCAGAATGTTTCAGAACAGATTTTAGATTCCAGATCTCTCCCCCAATTCACATTCGCAGGCCTCTTTGCCATGAAAGACGCGCTGCGCCCCGAGGTGAAAGAGGCTGTAGAGAATGTGAGAGAAGCTCACATGAGAGTGGTCATGATAACAGGAGACCACAAGATTACAGCCCAAGCCGTGGCAAAAGAAGCTGGCATCTGGAAAGAAAAAGACGGCGTGCTCACAGGGCAAGAGATCGATGACATGTCAGATACAGAACTTTCCAGGGCTTTAGAGTATACCTTGGTATTCGCCAGAGTGAGCCCTGAACACAAGCTCCGTATCATCCAGGCATACAGGAGCAGAGGAGAAGTAGTTGCTATGACAGGAGACGGAGTGAATGATGCTCCTTCCCTGGTGGCAGCTGATCTTGGGGTAGCTATGGGAAAGATCGGCACAGAGGTGGCAAAGGAAGCAGCTGATATCGTGCTTTTAGATGACAACTTTGCCTCAATCGTATCTGCTGCTGAAGAAGGCAGGAGCATATACAAAACCATCAAGAAGGTAATTCTCTACCTATTCTCAACAAGCCTGGGAGAGACGCTGACTATCGTGGGAGCTGTCTTATTAACATTCCCTCTTCCTATTCTTCCTGCCCAGATCATATGGTTAAACTTTGTGACCGACGGATTCCTTGATGTGGCTCTTGCCATGGAACCCAAAGAGAAAGGGCTTCTCAAGGAGAAGTTCATGAAGCCAAAGAAATGGATCGTGGACGGCCTCATGGCTCAACGCATGCTGTTCATGAGCCTTCCCATGGCTATTGGAACCCTCTACCTGTTCTCTAAGTATATAGAAACAGACCCTGTGAAGGCCTGGTCCATATCTCTCACGCTCCTTGCGGTATTCCAATGGCTCAACGCATGGAACTGCAGATCAGAGAACAAATCCATATTCCGGATGAACCCATTCTCCAACAGATTCCTTATCGGAGCCACCTGCATGGTTATCTTCTTGCAAGTAGCTGCTCTCTATACGCCGTTCTTGCAAAGCCTTCTGCATACCCAGCCCTTAGAGCTTTCTGAGTGGATTACAATAGTCCTTATTGCCACTTCCGTCATCTTCGTGGAAGAACTACGGAAACTTTTGTATAGAATAAGGAGTTTTAAAAACGAAATTTCAGATTTTTCTAAGGATACTTAATAGTTTTTCATTGGCATATACTTTTTGCTTATGCCACGTCCCAATTTCCTTAAGGAGACCCTTTTTCGCTAATATATTCAAATACCTGTAACCAGAAGCCTGGGGAATGTTTATCGCTCTTAATCGAGGAGCCGATATATAAGGTTGCTTGAATGTATATTCAAGTACTCGGATGAGATTCATACTTGCGCGCTCTTTTTCAATAAGCTTGCGGGCTCTCTTGAATAGATTATGTATTTTCAGACCGATTTTCAGAGAAACACTAGACTGATTCTCGATACCTTTAAGAAAATAGAGTAACCAGGATCTCCAATTTTCATTTTTATCAACTTTAGATAACGCGCTCATGTAGCGTTGTTTGTGACGCTCAAAAAAACCACTAGGATATAATATTGGCGAAGATAATAAACCTCGATCAATTAAAAAAAGTGAGATGAGAAGTCTCCCAACCCTTCCATTTCCATCTTTAAATGGGTGAATCGCTTCAAATCGATAGTGCAGAACGCCACACATAATCAAAATATTTGTGTTACCTTTTTGGGATAAGTACCGCTCAAAATCATCCATAAGTTGTGGTATATGTGTTGCATCCGGAGGCACATAGCGTGCCGCGTCAATATTCGTTCCTTTTTGACCTATATATACGTTGTCTGGTCGAAATTGTCCGGGATACTTATCTTTACCGCGAACATGGCTCATTAAAGTTTTGTGTATGCTACGAATAAGGAAATTATTCAGAGGATATTGCTTAAGCAATTTAAGTCCGTTAAGCATCGCCTGTTCGTAATTGCGGATTTCTTGAGCCTCGTTTCTTTTTTCAGGAGTTTGTTCGACCAAGTCAATTTTATAAGCATCCTCAAGCGATGCTTGTGTTCCTTCGAGCTGCGAGCTTGATTCTGCTTCCTTTGCTAAAATTGGCCGCATTAACAAATCAGGGTTGGGAAGAAGAGGAGAAAGTTGGCTTAAACGTCCCAAAGCCCCTTGCGTATTTGCAAGTTGATTTGCCAGCTCTTCATCGAATATAGAGCTTAAATCTGGAGGAAATTTTTGACTCAGCATATTCTTCATCAATTCAATTATACGAACAAGTGAATTAATAGTCAATACATCAATTCATTTTGGATTCTTTTTGAGATCTACGTCTAAAATTCCGATTTAGAGGGCATGAAAAGATCCGAACCTCATATGTGTGGACCTAGGGAGAATCGGACTCCCGACTCGGCAATGCGAATGCCGCGTAATACCACTTTACTATAGGCCCCTGGTCGGGGTGCCGAGAATTGAACTCGGTCTTCACGCACCCGAAGCGCGCGTACTGCCGGTATACTACACCCCGTTAGCTTACTCTATGTAACCCAATACTTCTGTTTTGTCATCTCATCTCTCCTGGTTTCCACCTGTTCCCTGTCATGGCGCGCCTTCACAGAAAGCTTCTCTAACTCTTCCTTCTTTAATAAAAGAAGCTCTTTTACTCTTGGCTCAAGATACTTTTTGGTATTCTTTGCAGGATCCTCCAGGATTTCAGAAAGTAAGACATCTAACACCTGCCCTATTGCGGGCCCCGCAGGAATATCCCCCAGCTTCATGAGATCGTTCCCATTAATCTGGAGCATCTTTGGAGAAAGGGGATCTAACGCCACCTTTTCCAGTAAGTATCTGAAATGGCGAAGCTTGTATGGTTCAGCTTTGGGAACTCCTGACCCTATGCGGTCTGCCATGCGGAGCTTTAAGAGATCTTCCACGTATTCCACTCCCACGTTCCTCACCAGTCTCCTGACCGAAGCGTCAGACACTTCGTCTACATTGTAGTAGAACATGTGGTACCTCACGAGCGTTGCCACTTTCTCAATGTCTTTATTGGAAAACTTCAATCGTGAAAGGATCTGGGAGGTCACCTTGGTTCCCACTACCTCATGCCCGTAGAACGTGGAGTCAGCTCCTTCTCCCTGCTTCACTCTGGGCTTTGCAATGTCATGGAGAAAAGAAGCTAGTCTCACGTCCAAAGGCCAGTTCATCTTCACCGCATACTGCAAAGAATACAGGTTGTGCTCCCATACCGTATATATATGGTGCTTGTTCTGAGTTACCCCGTATCCTTCCAAGAGTTCTGGAAGTATGTACTGAAGCAATCCTGTTTCGCGGAGCGTTTCCAATCCTTCAACTGCACGGGGAGCCATCAATATCTTTACCAACTCATCGCGTATCCTCTCTTGGGAAATCTCTTTCAATAAAGCTGCGTTCTCTTGAATAGCCTTTAATGTATCCTTTTCCAAACCAAATCCCAGGGTCGCAGAGAATCTCACCGCCCTCATCATGCGCAAAGCGTCTTCCTGGAACCGTTCTTCCGGAATCCCTACCGCCCGGATGATCTTCTTCTTCAAATCTTTCTGTCCCTCAAAAGGATCAATGAGATCTCCTTTCAAGGTCAAAGCAATGGCATTCATGGTGAAATCCCTTCTGGAAAGGTCTTCTTCAATAGTCTTTGCGTACTCTACCTTTTCAGGATGCCTTCGGTCCCCATACTTTGCGTCAGAGCGAAAGGTGGTGATCTCAATGTCTTGTAGGGTAGGGTCTGAGGATTCTGTCTGAATGGTAACCGTGAAGAACTTGTTCTCGTAGAAATTCTGGGGGAATAGCTTCTGGATCTCTTCCGGGGTGGCATTGGTAGCAATATCCCAGTCCTCAGGAGTGCGCTTTATGAGGATATCCCTCACGCACCCTCCCACGACAAAAGCCTGGAACCCCTTGCCCTGAAGGGTTCCTAACGTATTTTTCACTTCATTCGGGAGTTTCTCCATGGATTTCATCGTATCCCATGAGGTTGAATTATTCAATCTAAAATGATATGGTGCGAGTGATAATTCGCCCTCGTAGTGAAACGGATATCATCACAGACTTCGAATCTGTTGTTGGAGGTTCGAATCCTCCCGAGGGCACCCAACGGACCAATAGCCCCTGTAGCTTAGTGGTAAAGCAGTTGACTCTTAATCAATTGACGAGGGTTCGATTCCTTCCAGGGGCACCAAGACTAAATTTTCTGTAAAACGAGGGTTGACATGGAAAAAATTGGGCCATACAATCAAAGTATGGATAAGAAGAAGAATAGAAAATCAAAACCTATAAACCTGGGTGACAAAGATCTGAGGCAGTTGGGAGTTATGATTGAAAGCGTGCATGACGAGGTACGGCTTATTGCAGAACAGTATGGAGATATTAAAGAGACGCTCCACTCCCACACCGAGATGATTGGCTCTATTATGAGAGACGTTGAAATCATTAAAATGGATATCGAGTTTATTAAGGGCGCTATCAAAACACGAGTGGGTGTAGACGAGTTTGCCGTACTCGAACGCAGAGTAGCGCTTCTTGAAAGACATAGGTGAATCCTGCCTAATTCAAGAATACTGCACCACGCAAGAACCGGCCAAAAGCCGGTTTTGTGGTGGCTTTGACATTATATTTTTCCCATGCTTTAATATGGAGAGTGCTCTTTTAGATGTGGGAGGTATCTCTTGAATAGTGCGTTTGCAA
>JAUSJU010000048.1 GCA_030647175.1 bacterium
CTTTTCCGTCAACTTCCCAGATGCAAGACGGCAAACGATACAGGATCAATGACGATAGCGTCTCCCCTCTTGATGGAATCCTTGAGAAATGCGGTGGCCAACGCATTCTCCACCTTGTCCTGAATGACTCTGCGCATGTTGCGGGCTCCGAAGGTGCGGTCGTATCCGAGTTCTGCAATCTTTGCCTTGAGCTGATCAGTGATGACGAACTCTATTCCTTTGGCTTCCAAGTTCTCTTTCACCTGAGTAAGCATGAGATGGGCGATCAAGATCAGTTGCTTCGGTTCCAAAGGCTTGAACAATACGACTGCGTCAAACCTGTTGATGAGTTCCGGGCGGAATACTCCTTCCTGGAAGAGCTTTGCGATCATCTCTTCTTTCAGTTTCGCAAAGTCTTTCTTCTCTTTGATGGCTTGCAAAATGAGCTGGTATCCTGCATTGGATGTGGCAATGATGATGGTGTTCTGGAAATTAATCTTTCTTCCCGCCCCGTCCGTCACGTGCCCTTCGTCAAACACCTGCAAGAACAAGTTCACAATGTTGGGATGGCCTTTTTCAAACTCATCCAAAAGCACCAAAGAGAAAGGGTTTTCCCGAACAGGAGTAGTAAGCAAGCCGTCTTCTCGTGGAGAACCCAGCAGCCGGTCAATATCTTTCAAATTCTGGAACTCAGACATATCCAAACGCACCATGCGGGACTGGGATCCAAAGTATACTGCAGCCAAGGCTTTTGCGGTCTCCGTCTTCCCTACTCCCGTGGGGCCTAAGAAAAGGAATGCTCCCATGGGCCCCTTGCGGGAAGAAATCTCGGTCCGCGCCCTGCGCAAAGCAGAGGAGACTTCTGAAATCGCCTCTTCCTGGCCGATTATCCTCTTGTGGAGCAAATCTTCTAAATTGAGAAGTTTCTCTTTTTCTCCCGATTCCAACTCTCCGATGGGGATCTGGGTCTTTTCCTTCAGAACCTGGGCGATGTGCTTTGGGAGCAGGATCTTCTCCTTGGTCTGAGGAAGGAACGCCATCGCCTCGTCAAGAAGCCTCAGGGCCTTTTCTGGAAGCGGAGACCCCTGGATGTATTTTACGGAGAGCGATACGGCGTCGCGCAAAGCAGGATAGGAAATGAAACGCTTTGTTCTTTTTTCCAACATGGGAACTGCCATTTCCAATACTTCCAGCGCCTGGTCCTGGGATATCTCTGAAACTTCTACTTTCTCAAAAAGGGACGTGAGCGATTGATTGGGCTCTATGTACTGGTGGAGGCCTCCGAAGGTTGTCACGGCAACAACCTGGAACTTGGAAGAGGCCAGGTACGGGGAAAGGATTCCGGTAACATCGGTAGCCCCTGCTTTTACCCCAGTCTCGTTCCCTATGAAGTTATGGAACTCGTCTATGAATAAAATGATGTTTCCTGCATATTGGACTTCTTTGCAGATCGTATCCAGCGTAAGCTCGAATTCTTCCTTTCCCTGGAGAGACGCGGCAAGCGAAGTAAGGTTCAGCTCCACTACTCGCTTATATTGAAGCTCTGCGGGAGCTTGGCCCATCTCAACCATGGAAACGAAATCCATGATGATGCTCTTCTTTCCGGATCCCGGCTCCCCTACCAAGAGCACGTTATTGAGCTGGGTCCTGGAAAGCACACGGTTGATAGAAAGTCTTTCTTGCTCATGCCCTACTGCACGAGGGAATCCTGTCTTCCTTGCAACTTCTCCGAGATCTACGCCGAACCGGTCGAGGGTTATCGTGTATCCGGCAGACCATGACCGCGCCAGAGTTCCCCGTTTTCTCAAGTTCTGATGAAGCCAGAATTTCCGAGATTCTTCATATTCATCCGTTATCCGTTCCTGCCACAAGGCAACATGCGACACATCCTGAGGCTCAAGGGTTGCCTGAGAAAGAATATCTGAGAGCACGGGGCTTTTGGTCATGCATGCGATGAAGAGATCCGCTTTCGTTGCCACTCCCCTTCCCCGTTCCTGGGCACTTTGAACAGCTTCCTCTAGCGTCTGAAGAAAATCATTCTGCTTTCTCTCATCTTTTGCTACGGCTTCCACTACGCTCTTCGGATCAAGTAATGTCCTCACGAGAACGAACGATAGTTCAGGGTACAATTTCAACAGGGCGAGAAAAAGCATGCTGGAGTTCGATCCCTCAAGTCTTTTTCTCTTTCCAAGACGCAAAGCATATACCGCTGTCTTGTATGCTTCATAGGAAAGAAGTCCTGCAAGATTGTTTTCTTCAGAAAGCTTCCTTGTCTTGAGGGAATCTGCAAAATACTCTAGAAGGAACGTGGTGCCGGCTGTAGCGAATGAAAGGAAACTACCCCCAAGGATCACCTGGAGCGTCTGATCCTCAAATGTTTCTCCAAAGAAGCCAAAAAGGAAAGTGAGTAGAAGGAAAAAGCCCAGCCAAAAGAGCATTGGCTTTAGTTTTCTGCACAAGGGAGAAATAACCCATGACTCCAGGAAGATCGCCTCAGAGAACGAAGGATGGTTATCTTTAAAAAAGAAGGGTGAAGCCATAAAAGAATCCTCCTACTACAAGGAAAGGGGCGAGAAGCCAAAGGATGAATACGAGCATTCCCGCGAAAAAGACGCATAACTCCCCCAGTATGCCAAAAAAGATCATGAAGATCCTCATGATGGCTCCCAGGATGCGGGAGATGATGTTGGAGAAGAATGTTTCCAGGAACTTCCCGAGGTCAAATATCCTGGGATACCCCCATTCAGATCGGCGCCACGGGGAAAACAAAGTCTGCACAAGGACGGGCGTAGAGAAGTATGTGAAACTATAGGAGCACACCCTGTACCACGCTCCAAGAATCTCCTTGGGAGCTTGAATGAAATGCCAGACAAGATAATCAGCGACAAGCGCAATGGGCATATTGGAATATTGTACCATAGAACATTCTATGCTACTATGATCGCAGAACACAGAAAGGAGCATTCCTATAATGAATTCTCTGCTCAAACGAGAAGAAAACCAGAGTCCGATAGAATACTTTCTCATCATACTCTTGGTGGCAATCGTCATCATCGCTATCCTGGTCCTTCTAGGGCCTCAGATCGGATCCATCTTCAACAAAGTCACCTGATCGGACTGACAAAACCCAAAGCCCGACTTTCTTCCCGGGCTTTTTTATTTGGTGGGCAAAATAAAAAGCCTCTTCTTAGAGAAGAGGCCGAGCATCTTTTTCTTCCTGCGTCCAACGCTCTCTTTGCGGCCTGACCACGTACAATGCATCTACTTGTAGTCCCCCGCTAGCTACCACTTCCGCAGCCTTGCACTTAGGACATTCCGTATACGGAGCTAAACCAACCTGATAAAATCCACATTCATCGCATATCAATAGATAAACCGGCTTCAGTTTCTTGGCCACGCTTTCTCGATCCTCCCTATACAGGTAATAGGAACTTACTTTTTGTACTGTTCCATTCATACCAAAGCATGGGTGAAGAGTCCACTCATCAAATAGGCGAACACTACAAGAAAAAACCTCCTTAAAAAAGGAGGTTGCTTCGTGTTAGGCCGCTTGCCTGACAGGAAGTGCTTCGTCATTCGCTGCAACACGTGAGACAATCATCCATGTAGTGATGATGCCCGCTCCGAATGCAACCATGACCAGGAGAACGATAAGGAATAACTTCTTAGTATCTGTATCGCTATCCCCGAAGAAACCGAGTACTGATTCCCACGCTTCTGGAATACCGCTGATCGCGTTGTAGGTATTATAGAGCTGCGCAAAGGTGTTATAACCCGCAACTCCCACATTCGCTATGGTGCGTTCCCGATATGCTCTTGCCCAGGAATCAATGAGAATCATGAATCCCGAAAAGATAACGCCGGGAATGATCAAGAGGTATCCGAGGGAAAAGAATACTTCCATATCCTTCTCGTTGAACCATCCAAATGTTCCTGCGATGATTGCAATAACAACGAAATAGCACCAGGTGAATCCAGAAGCAGCCATGAGTGCTCCCATCCAGTTCAGAAAACGAGGAAACCCTCCTGCATGCTTGGTCTCAACCCATGCATTTCCCACGGCAATCGCATTAAAGATGCTGATCACCAAATTCACAATCCACAGGAAAGCTACCATGAGAATAACCACTGCCAGATCTCCTTTCAAAGTACAAAA
>JAUSJU010000049.1 GCA_030647175.1 bacterium
AACTCTGAAGCTCCAGATCCAAAGCGCGTCCCCCAGAACACCGTCTGGTTGAGCGCTGCTGGATGGAACTTGGTGTATTCAAAGACGAATGTTCCTGGCCCGGATCCCAGAACAGGGCGCTTTTGCAATACCTCGCTGAGAATGCTTATTTCAGCTTGCATGGAAGGACGCACCTCTACCGGGGTCGTGGGAGATCCAGGCAACGAAACCTTGAATGCGATAAAGAATATCGCAACGACCAGGAACGCCATGGGAAGAGAGGCCCATCCGAATTCAGAGCGCTTTTTCACGTTCCACATTCCGAATGCCAGAAGAACGAGAAGCCCTGCGATAAGGACGAACCATGCTTCAGAAAAATTCACAACGGCCAATATTCCAAAGAGCGCCATAACGAGAACCCACAGAACCCACTTCAAGAGTGAGCGGGAAAGGAACGCGAGCACGATGGTCAGAGGCAGGATGAATGCGATGAATACGGCGAGATTGCTGGGAGTGCCGATGGTATTGAATCCGATCTGCTTGGCAAAGGAGAACGGCAGAAGGAATATTCCATACAACTGCAACAGCCCGAAGAGTGCGGCTCCAGCTGCAGAAGCAATAAAGAAAAAGTATACCGACACCAGATCCTTCAGGCTCTTGATGTGGTTCAGAATGACGAAGTAGAGGAACGCGAACGAGATAATCGTTATGAAATTGTCTGTCGTGTGCAAAGGCCATCCCCAGAAGCTTCCGTATTTCCAGAGAGAGAACAGAGTGGAAAGCCCTGCCCCCACAACCACGGGGAGCACGAAGAGAGATACAATGGACTTGCGGAATGCGATTTCTCCCTTGTTCACGACGAGAGCTAATGAAGCGCTGAGTGCAACGAACACGGACACGACGAGCAAGGCCTGCTTCTGGTAATCAAGGATGTTCTGGGAAAAAGGCAGCATCCACAGAGGAATAAGCAAGACCAGCAAATAGATGCTGTAGCGGGAAACGCGCTCAAGAAATGTGATGGACGTCATAGATTATTGAGAAGATTTAAGATGATTAAGTTTTTGTTTAATTTCGCTGTTGTCTGGGTTTAATTGTAAGACCTTTTCCAACTCTTGTATAGCCCTTGAGTTATCCCCAACGGCCTCGTAGCAAAGGGCTAGGGCGTACCTGGCGTTTGAGTTCGTGCCCTCAAGGGAGAGCGCTCTTTCAAACTGCGCAATCGCATCTGCATACCTCTTCTTATTATAATACATCCTTCCCAGCTGGACTAGTGCCTCCTCGTCCTGGGACCTTGAAAGGAGGAGCTGGAGTATCCCAACGGCTTCTTCCCACTTCCCTTCCTTCTCTATAAGAAGCGCTTCCTGTATGCGGGCCGGGGCAAAGAACGGATCTAATGCCAGTGCTTTCTGAATGCTCTGTTTCGCTTTCTGGGTATCGCCATTTGCTTCATACATCGCTCCAAGCTCCGTATGCAGCCCCGGATTCAACGGCTCTAAGGAAACCGCTCTCTGGAAGAACCGTATCGCATTCTCTCTCGCTCCGGAAACAGACTGGATCTCTCTGTATGCAGCTCCCAGAACTTCCCATGCAGCAGCTCTCTCTGGAGAAAGAGACGTTGCTTCCAGGGCAGATGCGGTTGCCAGCTGGATGCTCTCTTTGAGAGAATCGGAATTCTGCAGCGAAGAAGGCTCCAAGGATTCTTCCACGAACCTTTCCAGGTATGCCCGGGAAAGCGCAATGCGATATATTGACTCCAATGGGTTGGATTGAACGGCTCTCTGCAAAGACTCTATGGATACGGACTTGCGATACGCCGCCTCTCCTCTCCAGATCATGAAGAATCCGCATGCGATGCTTGCCAGACACAGAACCAAGAGGAAAGGGGTGCCGAATCTTTCCATACCGTAGGGGAACCTATATGACTGCTCTCGTCGCAGTATCGCTGTTCCAAGGCAAAGAGTGCTCCAGAACAACAAGAGTAAGGGAAAAGACATCGGGAGGATAGCTGAAGCAACAACGCACGCCATGACCATCGCCAAGAGAAAACTGGGAAGGGTTCTCCCCTCTCTCTTCTGAAAAAGGGTGAGGCTTCCGTACGCCAGCACCAGCCAAAGGGCAGAGAAAAAGAGGAATCCGAAAACGCCCAGAGTTGCCGCAATTTCTCCCAGCAAGGGAACCTGGCTGTGCACATTTCCATATCTTGCCTGGTCAAGAAAGAAGGTGGCGGGCCCTGATCCTACTAGGAAGTTCTTCGGGTTCTCTGCAAGAGTATGCCCTGCCGCGCCAAGACCTGTACTGTAAGAGAATTCGGATCCGTTCCAGAACAAAAGGAATGCCGCGAAGAAGAGAAAAGGAAGAGAAAGAAAAAGCCATTTCTTCATGCCCTGCTCTACAGAAGGAATCTTCTTGGGAAGCACGAGAACTTCTGCAAGTATTCTTGAAACCGCAAAGAAAAAGAAGAACGCAAGAGATCCGTCATACCATCTGCCGTACGAGCCCAGGAAAGAGGCCGGCTTGTCGGATGAGAGAAGAAAGCTGAGAAGCCATATCGAAGCAAACGCCGCAAGCGGAAGGTCAAGAATGCTGCGCTGTATGGGTCGTGTGAACGGAAGATCAAACATGTGCGTTTTGGTATACGTACGGAGCTCTTCCCAGAGTGAATCCCCATATAGTGACTGCTCCGGATCGTTTCAGGGCCAGGGCCCGCTCTTTCATCGTATTCCCTGTTTCCCATATATCCCCCACCACTACGGCTCCCTGCGTATCTTTTTCAAGAGCGTCCGTTACCTGAACCCTGAACACCGTTCCAAGGCGTTCTGCAATGGACCGCGCCTGATTGAATCCCCTGCGCCTCTCTTCTCGTTCTTCCGTTGGTATATAGGTAAGGATCGTTTCTTCTCTTGAAAGAAACTTGAGAAAAAGATCGTATCGTGGGTCTTGCGTCAACGACAGTATTGCCCGGTCTGTCAGCTCTCTGAAGATATGGGAAAACCCTTTTTCTTTTGCTTCATCTATCATCCGTTTGAAAGGCCCTTCGTACTCCCATATGGAAACGAGGCCGTCTAGAGAAGAAGGACTGCACTGGGAATGCCGCTCTCCGGTATCGCTTTCTCTCCTGCATACGGGACAGATGCATTCTGACTCTGAAAGAAAGGTCTGGCATGACTCGCAAAGGTACAGGCCTTCTTTCTTGCACCCCATGCAGCATGCGGGGAAAAGAATGTCCGATAGAGCTTCTTGGGCTTTTTGTATGATGGTAAGCACGCGTTCTTGGTTCTGGTTGCCTAGCCGAATTAGATAGCCACGAAATATACAACTTTAAGAAAGAGAAATCTGCAACTTAGTGCCAAGCCCGTGAGCTATTCGCTTAAGAAGAGAAAGGGAAGGATTGCCTTCCATGCCTTCAATCCGCGAAATCGCAGCCTGGCTTATTCCAATTCTCTTGGCTAAATCTCTTTGAGAAAGCTTCCTTTTCAAACGAGCTTCAATAAGTTTGCAGCCAATCTGGAAATCAACTTCAGAATCCTCCCACTCCTTTTTGAATTCAGGGTTCTTGAGAAGTTCCTTCAAATGATCCTGGAAAGTAAAGATGGGCCTTCTTTTCTTAATACGGATGATATCATACTGGAATGTCGGAAGGGATAGGTTCTGATAAAGAGCCTACTTTATTTGGACAATCAGTTTTGACCTTAACGCAAAAGCCACTCTTTCTAAGAACTCAACGGTTGGGTTGGCGTTTCCCGACTCTACTCTTGCAATGGCGGATTGTTTGGTACCCAGCCTTCGAGCGAGCTCTTTTTGGGTAATTCCTCTTCTCAAGCGCGCTTCAATTAATTGAGAAATTAAAGCATACCGAGGTTTGAGTTTCTCGTATTCTCTTGCCATTACTTTATTTTTGAGCAATTCTCTTTTGACTTCTTTCCAATTTCTCATAGTATATTTAGCGTATAACCTATATGTTATCTTGTCAAGAGTGTTCCAAGACGTTTTTGAGCTGTCTCTATCTCTTTTGCTGGCGTTTTTTGCTTCTGCTTTCTGAAAGCGTGCAGAAGATACGCTCTACTACCGAGAAATGCATACATGATTCTTATCTCCTCTTTGCCTCGTATCCGAAGTTCGTAGAGCTTGTCTTTTAACCTCCTCGCATGGGGCATATTTAAAAATGGACCATGTCGTTCTAGGAGATCGATTTCGTGTGCAATTTTAGCTCGAGTATGTTCCTGTTGAGCAAAAATGAACTCTTCTACAAATTTCTCTCCCCTCTGAGATTCAAAGAGAATAATCTCCCATTCCATAAGTTTTGCTTAAATTTTTCTATACTTTGTACCTATTTACTTGATTACTCGCCTGGGTTGAGCAACCACTATTTACTCTACTGGAGGAACATCAGGGGGAGGGCTTTCTGGCGGCTGCTCTTCTGCTGGAGGTTGATCTGCAGGAGGTTCCTCAACTGGAGGCGGTTCCTCTGCCGGAGGCTCCTCTGCTGGAGGCTCTTCAGCTGGAGGTTGTTCTGCTGGAGGTTCTTCTACGGGAGAAGGTTCCTCTGCCGGAGGTTGTTCTGCTGGAGGCTCTTCAACTGGAGGCTGTTCTGCTGGAGGTTCTTCTACGGGAGGAGGTTCCTCTGCCGGGGGCTGCTCTGCAGGAGGCTCTTCTGCAGGAGGCGCTGATTCATTGCCGAAAGAAATGGTGTCGCACTCCCCCTGCACCTTTACCCATTCCCCGTTCTGTATCCATGTGCAGTACAGGACTCCTGTCTGCTGGTCGGTGAGCTCAATAAAACTTGTCGCGACCTTTCTCACTTTCACGGTGTCTACCTCAAGCACTCCATTGGAGTTCACCACGAGGCCGAGACTGGCTAATCCCGCTCGTAGCTCTTCAGGGTCAAGATTCACCAGCTGGCCCCCTTCCTGCGAAACAGAGAGGTCGTTGCCCATCCAATGAGGGTTAACGAACACAAGGATCTTCCCGTCCCCTTCCGTTCCGTCGTATGACTCTAAGGCTGCTCCAACCACGCTCCCAGATCCCGTAGCCTTCATGCCCACTCCCGGAACCGAAGACGTCGTGATGGGATCACCTCGTGTTATGGGTCCGTTCTCTATGGAAACCTTGGTTCGAATCTGTCCCAAGAGGCCTACAACGGCAAACTTTACATCTTCAGGTTTCTCTTGCTTGAAGTTTCCGGTAAAGCCTGCCGAGTCAGAAACTACTCCGACCAATTGCTGTCCCGCAGCAGCCTTTCCCTGCCCCGAAAGGCCTGCTCCGATAATGTCTCCGAACTCAACGTCTTCGGTAACCTGCATCTCTTCCGCATAGTCAGCTCCTGAAGTCGCATAGTTCACCGCGTCGTTGTTCAGATTGATATGTCCCACCGCCACTCCTCCCGTATCCCCTGACGTCACTCCAGCGTAGAATGTGACGAATCGTGCATTGGTGGTGGTAGAAGCGGCTCCAGTATTCAGACGAAGCGCGATGTTGTCGAAAGAATCGGTGGCGTCATTATTGGTAATCGCTGCCACGCCGTCCCCTGATCCTGAAGTTGAGTCTACGACAGAGAACCGGAATGAAGGAGATGCAATCCCGATGCCCATGTTTCCTGAATCCGAGAAGGAGGTGAATTGAGCGGCACGGTCTACATATGCGCTCAGGGTTTCAATCTGGCCGGAGTGCAAGGTGACCTGGCTAGCAAGAGCATTATCTGCATCTGCCCAGGATACTGAAACAAAAACCACGATTTTACCCACGCCCTCAGTGCTATAGTCTTCCAGCGCTTTTCCCACCACCTCCCCTGCCTCCGTTGCCCTCATGGCTACTCCGGGGACTGAGGAAGACGTCAGGTAATCACCGGCAAAAATCGGCCCGTTTTCCGTACTGACCTTGGTAGGGACACGTCCAGCCAACGTTACTGCCCTGTAGCTGGGGCTGTCTTCATACTCTCCGCCACCGCTATTGCCAACAAATCCTGGCTTGGTGGAAACGATACCCAACAATTTCTGGTCGTAGCTTTGAGCCGGTTTTTCAATAGTACTGTTGTCCAGAGTAGCAGAGGAACTAGCAATTTGAGCCGAAGGAGTAGCAATACTGACTAAATCTCCTGCCTCAATAGATAGGTCATCTGTAGCAAAATACTCGGCATAATCAGCCCCTGTAGCACTGAAAGCTCCTTCACCAAATACACCCCCGCCACCATTAACTCTAAAGACAGAGGATGCATCAGAACGAGTGAGAGAGTTATAAGCAGTAATTAAATTATAATCAGTGTCTGAACCTGTACTTTCTGCTTCAATGGTTAGAACTCCCGGATCAGCTTGAGCGTTAGCAGTTCCGACATCTGCCATATCAATAGCTCCGGTAGTAGAATTTCTAACCAGCAGACTGATGGTATCTGTATCTACGGTATTTACATATAATCCAGCTAAATTCATATCTGTAGCGGTAGTGCCGGTAACCGTAGTAGAAGGGTTGGCAATCTGGATAATTCCCTGATTGTCAGAATTTCCTCCTGGAGTAACGGTGATGACTTTAGCCAGATTAGTAGTTTCACTAATCCTCCCCACATTAGCCTTGCCCTGGGCAACATTACCGGCAGTATCTCCCTGGTATGCATAGAAGAACTGGGTAGAGGAAAGTCCCACTACAGACACAAAGGCCTCCGGACC
>JAUSJU010000001.1 GCA_030647175.1 bacterium
CACGGGCAGCAGAAGTTGTGCTGAAAGAGTTCTCAGTTACCGCGACCGAGAATCTTGTGCTGTTTGCAGGATTGCATCCCTTCCCTTTACGGATAAAGATCGCAGACCAGGACTACCAAGTGCAGGAACTTATGGAGGCTCTGGTTTCCATGGGATGCTCTGCCAAATTCTCTGACCCCCATACTATTGAGGTGCACGGGAGGAAAGATTTAAAGCCCTTGCGCCACAAGTTGTTGTACGATCCCATTGAAGCTGGAACCTTTTTACTGCTTGCCATCGGAACCAAAGGACATATTGCGATACAGAATGTGGAGTTGAAGTTCTTGGATTTGCTGTTCAAAACCCTGAAAGATTCCGGTGCTCGTTTTGAAATCAGAAAACGCAACAATCTGGGAGAGATTACCGTGTTACCTTTCAAGAAGCTCGTCATTGAAAAAATCCAGAGTTTCATTTATCCTGGAATCTCTTCCGACCTCCAATCGGCATTCGGAGTGCTGGCTACCCAGGCAGAAGGTTCCACCTTGCTCCACGACCCGTTGTATGAAGGACGATTGAAGTATTTGGAAGAGCTCAATAAGATGGGAGCCGATATTTATTTTTCAGATCCCCACCGCGCTCTCATCAACGGCCCTACGAAGCTGAAAGGAGCAGAGCTCGGAACCGCAGACATCAGAGGGGGAGCAGCTCTTGTCATGGCTTCTCTTATGGCCCACGGGAGGAGTACCTTGAGCAACATTTATCAAATTGATAGGGGATATGAAAAGATTGAGGAGCGATTACAGGGTATCGGAGCTGATATCAAGCGTGTTTCTTCCTAGTATATGAGTTTATTTGTAACAAAAATTGGAATTGACCTGGGAACCTGCAACGTCGTTATATTCGTTCCCACAAAAGGAATCGTGTTGCGGGATTCTTCCGTGGTTGCGGTTTCCGTGGACGACAACAAGATTCTTGCGGTAGGGGAGAAAGCGAAGGAGATGACCGGCAGGACTCCAGAAACAATCCGCGTGTTCCGCCCGATGAGGGAAGGGGTGATTGCTGACTTCAGGATCACTCTTGCGATGATCCGGTATTTCCTCTCGAGAGTGGTTCCAAAGTATCAGTTCGTGAAACCAGAACTTTTGATTTCAGTACCAGCTGGTATCACCTCCACGGAACGAAGGGCGGTCATTGAAGCTGCAATGAAAGCTGGAGCGAGAGCTGCGTATGTGGCGCGAGAACCTATACTGGCGGCCATCGGAGCAGGAATCCCTATTCATTCTTCTTCGGGACACATGATCGTGAACATCGGAGGAGGAACCACGGAAGTGGCGGTCATCTCCTTGGGGGGAATCGTCACGTTCTCTTCCTTAAGGGTTGCAGGAGATAAACTGGACCAGGCGATCTCAGAATACCTGAAGAAGAAGTACAACGTTGCAGTAGGGGAAAAGACAGCAGAGGAGATCAAGATGAAGGTTGGAATGGCGTTACCAGAGAAGCCAGAGCTCACTATGGAGGTTCGCGGGAGGGATCTTATGCAAGGGCTTCCGAAAACGATCACCGTGTCTTCCACCGAGATCTCCCAGGCGCTCGCAGAACCTCTTCAGGAAATGATCCAAGTAGTGAAGTCTGTGCTGCGGGATACTCCTCCCGAGCTTTCAGCTGATGTCATGGATAAAGGCATCGTTCTGTCTGGAGGAGGAGCGTTGCTGCGCAACATTGACCAGCTTCTCTCCCAGGCGATTGGGGTTCCGTGCTTCATCGCAGACGATCCTCTCTCGTGTGTAGCCAAAGGAACCGGTATCATCTTAGACAACCTGGAGGTGTACAAGCAGAGTATTATGTCAAAACGCCAATAGATATTGACTTTATTGAATAGTTATGGCATACATACTACGAACGCGGTAAATCTTACTGCTGCGTAGTACATTGTATCCTCTTTAAGTTTGAATAAGAAAGGAGATTGTCATGGCGGGGACTATTGCCTCTGTCTTCTCACTTACTCTCGAAGGTTCATCCAAAACCTCCGATCTCGTGAAGCAGGGGAAGTATGACTGGTCCGACGACTTGATCATAGACGAGCGTTTTCCCATCCAGGAACACGCCCCGTTGGATCGTGACATTGAACTCTTTGAGTTTGATCACGATCCGTCAGATGGTGAAGTCCTGGAAGAGCTGAAGCGCCGAGGGCTGGAACGCCCCACGTACGAGGATGCTCTATATTTCGGGATCAAGTATCCCGAGGAACAGCGAAAGCGCCCGATCGTATTCCTTCACGAGCCAGTGCGGGATCCGCGTGGCGGTCTCGGTGTCCTGGTGTTGGGCGGGCTTGCTGGCCTTCGGTACTTGCGCCTCGACTGGCTCGGCGACAGGTGGGATCGCGACTACGTGTTTGCTGGCGTCCGCAAGTAGCTCTCTAAATCCCTTGGATTCTTGAGTCCTTGGGAAAAATCCCCGTGTGAGTACGATCCACGGGGATTTTCTTAAAGAAAGAAATCGACGATGTTGTTCAGTGTTTTGTTTTATAATATAATGCTTATATCATGAAGTCTCAGTGGGAATTTTTCGTAAAGACCGCAAAAACAGGAAGTCTTTCCCATGCCTATTTGCTTTCAGGGAACGATGCTCAGAAGAAGACAGAGGCCGTTTCAAAACTTATTCAGTTTTTGTACTGCGAACATCCAGGCGTTCTTATCTCATGCGGGAAATGTCGTTCGTGCAACGCCGTTTCCAAAGGATTGCATCCTGATATCACGAAGATCTCAAAAGATGGTTCTGAGATAAAGATAATCCAGATTCTCAGACTCAATTCATTTCTTTCCCTTACCTCTTCCCAGGGGAAAGTAAAAACAATTGTCATAGAAGAAGCAGATTGCATGAATGCCCAAGCGCAATCTGCCTTCCTCAAGCTCTTGGAAGAGCCGAAAGGGGATACCTTGTTTCTCCTGCTGACAGAGTATCCTGCTCTGTTGTTGCCCACCATTCATTCAAGA
>JAUSJU010000002.1 GCA_030647175.1 bacterium
ACGTGAAGGCAAAGCGCCAAGGGGAGAAAACCCAGTCGGTGCAGATCCCTATATCGTTGCATATTTCCAATGTGCAAATGGTATGTTCTAAATGCTCAAAGCCCACCAGGATCGGATACCGCGTGCAGGGAGAAACGAAAATAAGAGTCTGTAAGAAATGCAGCGCCGACTTATAATATGAAAAGACTCAAAGACATATATATCAAAGAAGCAAAGCCCGCTCTGCTGAAGAAGTTTTCCTACAAGAGCGTCATGGCGGTTCCACGCTTGGAGAAGGTCGTGGTCAACACGTCGTTCGGCAAGCTCTTGAGTGCCAAGACCGGGGATGACCGCAGGAAGTCTCAGGAAGAACTGCTCAAAGATATGGCGGTAATCACCGGCCAGAAGCCTCTGGTCACGAAGGCGAAAGACTCCATTGCGGGATTCAAGACGAGAAAAGGCATGGACCTCGGGGCAAAGGTCACCTTGCGCCAGAGCCGAATGTATGATTTCCTAGAGAAGCTCTTCTTCGTGGTGCTTCCCAGGTCCCGCGACTTCAGGGGATTGGATTCCAAAGGCGTAGATCCTATGGGAAACTTCACCTTAGGGCTGAAAGAGCATTTGTTCTTTCCCGAGATTTCCCCTGAAAAAGTGAGGAACAGTATGGGATTGGAGATCACGCTCGTAACCAGCGCCAAGAATAAGGAAGAAGGGCTGGAATTGCTGAAACTGCTCGGGATTCCGTTCAAGAAATAACGCATATGGCATCAGAATCACAGATCGCAAAATCAAAGAAGAAGCCCAAATTCTCAAGCCGCCTCACGAGACGCTGTTTTCGGTGCGGGAGGAAGAGGGGATATATGCGGGATTTTGAACTGTGCCGCATCTGCTTCAGAGAAATGGCGAATAAAGGATTGATTCCGGGAATAACAAAATCATCGTGGTAATATGACAGATCCAATCGCTGACATGTTGAATCGCATACGCAATGCCCAGGCGGTCTCCAAAAAGACCGTGGATGTTCCCTTCTCACAGATGAAGGCCCAGATCGCCAAGATACTGGAACAGCAAGGGCTCGTGGAGAAAATAGATACCGCAAAGCGCAAAACGAGCAAAATGCTAGAAATCACGTTGAAATATGCAGATGGGAGGCCTGAGATCGCAGGGCTCAAGAGGATCTCAAAACCCGGCCTGAGGGTATACCGCCAGTCCAATGAGATCAGGAGAGTGAAAGGAGGGTACGGGATCGCGATTTTCTCAACATCCAAAGGCATCATGACAGACAAAGACGCGAGGAAGCAAAACGTCGGAGGAGAAGTGCTATGCGAGTTATGGAGGTAATATTTATATGAGCAGAGTCGGAAAAAAATACATCGCAATACCTTCAGGAGTGACCGTCCGCATAGAGCCGGGACTCGTTTCAGTCAAAGGGCCCAAAGGAGAGCTTTCCTTCAAGGTTCCTTCGCTGATTGAAGTGAAGGAAGAGGAAGGGAAAATTCTTGTGTCTCCCGCAAACAAGGACGAGAATGCGTTTTCCAAGCAGACGGCTTCTCTCTGGGGAGTGACGCGCACGATCATCTCCAACATGGTTCAAGGAACAACCGAGGGGTTCCAAAAGAAGTTAGAGATTGAAGGCGTGGGGTATAAAGCCTCAAAGCAAGGAGAGGAACTTTCCTTGCAGATGGGATACAGCCACCCTGTTCTTTTGAAAGCGCCAGAAGGCATAACATTTGAAATTGAAAAGAACGTCATCACGGTATCTGGAGCAGACAAGGAAAAGGTAGGGCAATTCGCAGCCACCATCAAGCGCATACGGTCTGTTGAACCCTATAAAGGAAAAGGAATCAGGTACCAGGGAGAGTACGTGAGAAGAAAACTCGGAAAGAAAGCGGCGACAGGAACAGCTTCATAGGTATGAACAAAGAAACACGAACAACTAAACGATTGAGAAGGCATACGAGGGTGACTTCGCATATTCGCAGATCGCGAGGGGCTGGAAAGCCGCGGCTTTGCGTATTCCGATCGCTCAAGCATATCTCTGTCCAGCTGATTGATGATGAGAAAGGAATCACCTTGGCGTTCGCCACAGATATTGAAGTGCAGGGGAAAGGGAAGAAGCCCTTGGAGATTTCCCGGGAGGTCGGAAAGCTTCTGGCCGAGAAAGCCCTGAAAAAAGATATCAAGGAAGCGGTATTTGACCGGGCAGGATATAAGTACCACGGAAACGTGAAAGCGATAGCCGAAGGCGCCAGAGAAGGAGGATTAAAATTGTAAACAAGTTTGTCGTTACTCATATGGAACAGAATCAAAATCAAAACCAGGGTCAGCAACAGAGGCCGTTCCGCGGGGGAAGGAGAGACTCCAAGCCTTTCAAGCGGGATGAAGATTCAAAGCTCTTGGATTTGGCGCGCGTGTCGCGAGTGGCAGCCGGAGGAAGGAGATTCAGGTTCCGAGCGCTCGTGGTCGTGGGGGACAAGAAAGGAAATATCGGGATTGGCATGGGAAAGGGGGCAGATGTGGCGCAATCAATGGAGAAAGCGGCGCGAAAAGCAAGAAAGCACATGTTTACCGTTCCTTTGCAGGGAGAAACCATTCCCCATGAAGTGGAGGCGAAGTTCGGAGCATCGCGCCTGCTGTTGAAACCGGCAACCCAGGGAAAGGGGGTGGTGGCAGGAGGAGTGGTCCGCATCATCTGCGAAAGAGCCGGAATCAAGCAGGTAGCCGGAAAGTTTTTGACGAGGTCGAAGAATAAATTGAACAATGCGATGGTAACCATTAAAGCGTTGCAGAAATTACGCATGTACTCTCGTCAGAGAGACAACTCTGCAATACCAGAAACCTATGCAACTCCACGAAATCCGTCCCAGTCATAAGAAGAAAAAGGCAAAGCGCGTAGGGAGAGGAGGGAAGAGGGGAACCTACTCTGGCAAAGGGATCAAGGGCCAGAAGGCGAGAGCCGGAAGAAGGTTCCAGCCTTTTGTGAGGCAGCTCGTGAAGAAATACCACAAGCTCAGGGGTTCCAGATCGCAGAGATCCGTGCATCCCTACGTTACTATATCCCTTGACGCCTTAGAGAAACACTGCAAAACGGGGGAAACCATCACCCCTCAGCTTTTGATCGAACGGAGGATTGCGCGTAGAATGGAAGGGAAGATCCCTATGATAAAGATTTTAGACCGCGGGGAGCTAACCAAGGCTTTTACCGTGGAATCCTGCTTCGTGTCCAAAGGGGCGAAAGAGAAGATTGAGAAGGCCGGAGGCAAGGTAGTTTTTCTATGAACTGGATTTCCAATATCTTGCAGGTGTTTCGCATCGCAGAGCTCCGCAACAAGGTTCTTTTTGTGCTGGGCATACTGCTCGTGTTCCGGCTCATGGCCAATATCCCCATCCCCGCAATTGATGCGGTAAAACTCCAGCAGTTCTTTGAAAGCAACCAGCTGCTCGGGCTTTTGAACGTGTTTACCGGAGGCGCATTAGACAATCTTTCCATCGTCATGCTCGGAGTAGGCCCCTACATCACCTCAACCATTGTTCTACAGCTGTGCACGATGATCTTTCCTCCGTTAGAGCGCCTGTACAAAGAGGAGGGAGAACAGGGGAAACAGAAGTTTAACCAATATGGAAGAATACTCACCGTTCCTTTCGCCTTCCTGCAAGGCTACGGGTTTTTGACATTGCTTGGCAGGCAGCAGATTCTCGGAGCATTCTCTCCGCTGGTGCTCCTCAGCACGCTTTTCACCATAGCAGCTGGCACCATATTTTTGATGTGGCTGGGAGAACTCATGTCAGAGAAAGGCATTGGCAACGGGGTATCCCTGATCATTTTCGCTGGCATCGTTTCGTCTCTTCCGACATCTATCCGCCAGCTGGCTCTCACGTGGGATCCGACCAAGCTCTTTGCCTACGTAGGATTCTTCCTCATGGCGGTCGTCATCATTGCGGGAGTCGTGTTCATCACGGACGCGAGGAGGAACATCCCTGTTTCCTATGCGAAACGAGTGAGGGGCAATAAGCTGTACGGAGGATCTTCTACGTACCTTCCGCTGAACGTGAATCCTGCAGGGGTTATTCCCATCATCTTTGCGCTCTCTCTTCTGTTGTTCCCCACGATGATTGCCTCCTTTTTCCAGGGTTCTTCGGGGATTGCGGGGACCATCGCTTCTTCGGTGCAAAGGTTTCTTGAGAACCAATGGGCATATGGAATTCTGTACTTCCTGCTCGTTGGAGTGTTCACCTATTTCTATACTGCAGTGACGTTTGACCCCAAAGCGATCTCCACCAACCTCCAGAAGATGGGAGGGTTTATCCCCGGAGTGAGGCCGGGCTCTTCCACGGCATCCTTCCTGTATTTCATCCTGAACCGCTTGCTCCTCATAGGAGCCGTGTTCTTGGGATCCATCGCCGTGCTTCCTTCCGTCATCCAAGGGCTGACGGGCGTCACCACGTTGGGATTCCTCGTAGGAGGGACATCTTTGTTGATTTTAGTAAGCGTGGTGCTGGAAACCGTACGCCAGCTCAGGTCCCAGCTTCAGATGAGAGAATATGAAAGCTTCTAAGAAGAAGAAGCAGCTTTTCATCATCATATTGGGAAGGCCGGGGTCTGGGAAAGGAACCCAGGCCGATCTTTTGGGAAAGAAGTTCGGGTTTTCTCATTTGAGTACGGGCCAATTGCTTCGAAACAGGGCAAAGAAAAAAGACTTTGTCGGAAGAACAATTAAGCATATCCAGGGGACAGGAGCGTTGGTCCCGACGCCCCTGGTCTTTCAGATATGGTCCCCGTACATTGAGCGGTTTTTCATGAAAGGAAAAGGGAGAGGAATCATTCTTGACGGGTCTCCGAGGAAGCTCTACGAAGCGTACTTGCTGCTGGAGCTTCTGGAGATGTACGGATGGCAGAAAAACGTGCGGGTGCTCAATATTGCCATCTCTCCTAAAGAGGCCATGCGGCGTTTGCTCAAGCGGGGAAGGTTTGACGACGATGCTCCAGACGTGAAGAACCGCCTGCGGGTATTCAATAAGGAAGTGGTGCCGGTGCTCAAGTTTCTCAAGAAGAAAGGAATGCTTCTTCATGTTAACGGAGAGCAGACTATTGAAGATGTGCACAAGGAGGTTTTGAAGAAATTGAAGATATGATCAAGACTCAGAGAGAGATAGCTCTCATGAGGGAAGGGGGAAAGATGTTAGCTGTCATCATGGGAGATCTCCTGCGCGAGGTGAAGCCCGGAGTCTCCACGAACTTTTTAGACGAGCAGGCAGAACTCAAGATTAGGAAGGCAGGAGCAGTTCCTGCCTTTCAAGGATATGAAGGGTTTCCCAAGACCTTGTGCGCTTCGGTCAACGAAGAGATCGTACACGTCATTCCTTCCAAGAGGATCCTCAAAGAGGGAGATATCGTCACTCTTGATCTAGGATTGATCTGGGAAGGGAGATACTTGGATATGGCTCGCACGGTTCCCGTGGGAAAAGCAAGTAAAGAAGCTTTGGCCTTGATACAGGTGACGCAGCGGTCTCTTGATCTTGGTATTGAACAAGCAAGACCTGGAAAGACCCTGGGAGACATTGGATCTGCCGTGCAGAAGTATGTGGAGAGCAAAGGGTACGGGGTAGTGCGGGATCTCTGCGGGCACGGCATTGGAAAACAGCTCCATGAAGAGCCCAAGGTGTTGAACTACGGGGAACAGGGGAAAGGCCTGGTGCTCAAAGAGGGCATGGTTATTTGCATAGAGCCCATGGTGACCGAAGGGGACTGGCATTTGAAGAAAGCATCAGACGGGTACGGGTTCCAGACGAAAGACGGCTCGCTGTCTTGTCATTTTGAAGACACTATTGTGATTACCTCCAAGGGGCCCGAGGTATTGACAAAATCATAATAATCTTGTATTCTTCCGTCCAGTAGTACATTCAAGGAGGAAAGCAATGGGTTGGATTACGTTGATCGTTGGTGTCACGCTTCTTGGGGCTGTGGTGTTTGTTCTCGGACGTGCCATGGCCAGAGTCGAGGGAGAAAAGGATATCAGTTTTTGGGGCTCCTTCATCTCCAAGCTTGTTTGGCCGGTAGTATGCGTAATATTGCTAGTCGGCACTTGCTCAAGCTCGGTGCAACAGGTTCCGTTCGGAAATGTCGGAATCCTGACGCAGTTTGGAGCAATCGAAGGCCAGGTTAGTGAAGGATTGCAGCTTATCCCTCCGTGGAAGGGATTGATGCTTGCCAACGTTCAGATTCAGGGCCTCGGATTCCGTAGCGACAAGCATCTACAGTCTTTCTCTAAAGAATCGCAGGATGTCTTTGTGGAGGCGACGGTTAACTTCCGTGTTTCACCCGAAGCCATTCAGGCGCTCTATCGTGAAGTTGGGCCAAACTATGTGGATATCCTTGTGATTCCACGGGTGAAGCAGAACTTTAAGGATGAAACGGTCAAGTACGAGTCCGTCCAGATTGCTCCTCATCGTGAGGATATCAGGAAGGCTGTTCGTGACCGGCTAGAGAGAGAATTAAGCCGAAACAGCATCGAAGTGGTCGATCTGCTTCTCGATAACGTAGACTTCCTGCCTGAATTCAAACAGGCAATCGAGAATAAGCAGATTGCTACGCAAGATGCCTTACGGGAAGAGCAGCGAGTCCAGTTAAGGCGATTCGAGGCGCAACAGGAAGTTGAGAAAGCTAAGGGTGAGGGACAGGCCCTTCGAGAAGTAGCAAACGGCCAAGCCGATGCCAATAAAGCGTTGGCAGCTTCGCTCACACCGGAGGTGATCCAGTTCCAAGCGCTCCAGAAGCTAAGTGACAATATCCAGATTGCGCTCATACCATCTGGACAGGGGCTTATCATTGATCCCACTCAACTCTTTGGTGGAGCAAAAAGATGAAATAGATTCATTTCCTCATAATGGCGGCTATCACTGATGGCCGCTTTTTTCTTCGGTCGCTTGGTCTCGCGTTGCGCAGTCATTGACAAGAGAACGGCAGTATGGCAAGAGAAGGACAGCAACTAAAGGAGGTGCAGGATGGCGCATTTCGTTCGTGTGATTCTCGTAGGAGAAGGAGGGGAGGACCAGGATTCCATACAGTATCTCCGTAATCTTGCGGGCCTTAATCCTTCCGATGCATCGGATGTATTGGATGGCACTGAGAGGTCGAAACCAAGCCTTCCTTACTCCCATCTTTTCGGGAAATGGAATTCTATCTTTCCCGTTTCTGTGAATGGAGAAAGAGTGATCTATGGTGATAACGCACCTGTCCTAAAGGCGGGGGACAGATTCGTAGTCGAGGATCCATAGGAGTTCGCCCGAGCGTTTCATAAGAAGCGCTCTTTTTCTTTCCATATGCTTCTGTATAATAGAAACATGCGTTTATCAGTTATTA
The DNA here is from genome assembly GCA_030647175.1 of bacterium. Classification (GTDB taxonomy): domain Bacteria; phylum Patescibacteriota; class Minisyncoccia; order Minisyncoccales; family UBA10102; genus JAUSJU01. Next base: position 7,340 of record JAUSJU010000002.1, read on the forward strand.
TTCCTGCATACAACGAGGAACAGAGGCTGCCTGGCACGCTCAAGGCAGTAGACGAGTATTTGAGGAAGCAGTCGTATGAGTACGAGGTTGTCGTGGTGAACGGAGGATCCAAAGACCGCACGGCAGATATCGTAAGAGAGTCCATGTCTGCCATGCCCTATTTAAGGCTCGTAGAAACAGAGAATAGGGGAAAGGGGTATGCGGTACAACGGGGAATGTTGGAAGCGAAAGGGGATATCCGCCTCTTCACGGATGCAGACAACTCAACCTCCATTGACCAGGTAGAGAAGATGTTCCCATGGTTTGATCAGGGATATGGGGTCGTGATCGGCTCCCGGGACGTTCAAGGAGCGATATTAAACCCTCCCCAGCCCTGGTTCCGCAATTTAATTACCGCAGAGAGCTTCAAGCTCTTGCGCAAGATCCTCGTGGGGCTCTGGGATATTGAGGACAGCCAGTGCGGATTCAAGGCGTTTTCTGCAAAGGCTACCCAGGCAGTATTTCCGAAATCCGTCATTGAACGCTTTGCATTTGATCCGGAGGTGCTTTCTCTTGCGAGAAAGTACGGATACAAAATAAAGGAGATTCCCGTAACGTGGGTGAACGACATTCACAGCAAGGTGGGCATAATGTCCATGGTAAAAATGGGCATTGATTTGCTGCGCATACGCTGGAATATGATAACGAGCAAATATGGATCATAAGAAATATCCTTCAGAACTTCGGTTCGATATCGTTTCAAAGAACTGGGTGGTTATCGCCACAGGCAGGGCGAGGCGCCCGGATGCGTTCCAAGAGGAAGGTGGCGTATTGCCTATATCAAAGGAAGAGTGCCCTTTTGAGGACCTGCCCTTTGAGAATAAGTCTGCAATTGCCGTTCCCAACAAGTATCCGGCGTTCTTTCCTTTTACCTCTCCTACAACAAAACTGGTTGGTCCCTACCAGGTCATGGACGGCGTAGGATTCCATGAAGTGCTCGTGACGAAAGATCACGTGAGGGACGTGGGGGACTTTTCCGTAGAGGAAACCAAAGAGCTCATTGATCTCTACCAGGAGAGGTATTTTGCATTCATGAAAGAGGAGTTCATCAACTACATCGCCATTTTCAAGAACAAGGGCCAGAGGGCAGGAGCCACGGTCGCCCACCCCCATTCCCAGGTCATCGCTACTCCGGTGATGAATCCTGATATCCAGCGCAGCTTGGCGGGATCTAAAGAATACTACGACACCAATAAGAAGTGCGCGCATTGCGTGATGCTGGAATGGGAGTTGCGCGACAAGAGCCGTATCGTGTTTGAAGATGATTGTTTCGTGGCGCTCTGTCCCTTTGCCTCAACAGTCGCCTTTGAAATACGGCTGTATCCTAAAGCGCACCTCTCTAACTTTGAGAAGGCGACTGAGAACGAGAAAATGTGCTTTGCCCAAGCCCTTGCTGTTTCCATGAAGAAAATCAAGAAGGCTTTGAACGATCCCGACTACAACTACTTTCTCCATACCTCGCCTGTGGACGGGGAGAGCTACGCCCACTACCACTGGCATTTGGAAATACTGCCAAAGACCTCCACGTTAGCTGGCTTTGAGCTCAGCACAGGGATCCTTATTTCTACGATAGAGCCGGAAAAGGCGGCCGAGTTCCTGAGAAAGTGCTGATCTCTATGGAAACACTGCTGGAATTCCTGAGCTCAAGCATTATCCATATCATTGAAGCAATGGGGTACGGAGGGATTTTTCTCTTGATGGCTTTGGAAAGCGCCAACCTTCCGGTGCCTTCTGAAATCATTATGCCCTTTTCCGGATTCCTTGTGTTTGAAGGGATTTTTTCATTCTGGCAGGTGGTGCTGTGGGGAACCTTGGGAAATGTCGCAGGATCATATGTCTCGTACCTTCTGGGAAGATACGGAGGAAGGGCCTTTGTGGCAAGGT
>JAUSJU010000007.1 GCA_030647175.1 bacterium
CATCCCGTAGCACCTGGGGCAGAAATCCACTTCCACGTTGGAAAGCAGGGATTTTTCTAAAGGAATCTTGCAGAGAGGACAGATCATATATTCATCCCCCGAAGGGCGCGCACCCGCTCCTCCAGGGGCGGATGCGTCAAAAACAACTTATGGAGGTTCGACATCATCTCTTTTCCCCGGAAGGGATTCACAATGTACAGGTGCGCCGTTGCATCATTTGCCGATCGTAACTGCTGAGGGGCAGAAGAAATCTTCACGAGCGCATTCGCCAATCCTTCGGGATACCTCGTAAGCAAGGCCCCTGAAGCATCGGCCAGAAACTCCCGCTTTCTAGAGATGGCAAGCTTGGTAAGCTGGGCAAGTAAAGGAGCTATAATCATAAGAGCTACGGCGAGTATCATGAATATTGCTTTCCCCTGGCCTTGCCGGTCATCCCTGGAATTCCCTCCGAAGAAAGACATCCTGAAAAAGAAATCCACCATGAGCGTGACGATCCCCACGAGCACCACTACCAGAGTGGAAAGAAGCATATCCTTGTTTCCGATATGCGACATCTCGTGGGCAAGAACTCCTTCCAGCTCTGTCCGCTCCAAGCGTTCCAAAAGCCCCGTCGTCACAGCCACCACCGCGTGAGTTGCGTCCCGTCCCGTTGCGAACGCATTGGGCTGAGCGTCTTGAATAAGGTACAGCTTTGGCATGGGAAGGCCCGCGGTAATGCTCAGGTTCTCCACCACTCGGTAGAGTTCCGGATTGTCTCGCTTCTCCAAGGCTTTTGCGTGGCTCATGGAAAGCACGAGCTTGTCTGAATACCAATACGATCCAACGCTCATGATAATGCTCAGGAACACGGCGATGAACAAGATCCCGGGGCTTCCCAGAGCCTGGCTCATCACCCATCCCAGCCCTATCACCAAAAGGAAAAACCCCGTCACATACAGCCAGGTTTTTTGGATGTTGGATTCTGCTTGGGAATACAAGTTCATCTCTAGAACTTTACTTGGGGAGTTTTGCGCTCAGCAGCCTCATCGATCTCAAAGAATTCTTCCTTCGCAAATCCCAGGGTCCCGGCAACAAGGTTCACAGGGAAACTCTCAACTCCCGTATTAAGAGATAATACGTTCGTGTTGTAGAACCTGCGCGAAGCCTGGATCTTATCTTCCGTGTCCCGCAACTCTCTCTGGAGTTCCAAGAAGTTGACCGAGGCTTTGAGGTCAGGATAGTTTTCGGTAACTGCAAATAAAGACTTCAAGGTCTGAGAGAGCATGTTTTCAGCTACCGCCTTGTCATGCACCCCCTGCGCCTGCATCGCATTGGACCGCGCCTGCGTGACCTTCTCAAACAGCTCTCGTTCATGGGAGGCATACCCTTTCACGGTCTCCACGAGATTGGGGATGAGATCGTACCTGCGCTTTAACTGCACGTCAATGTCAGAAAACGCCTCTTTGACGCGGTTCCGTAGCACGACGAGACGGTTATACGAAAGAATAACCCAGAGGATTACTAAACCGACGACTGAAAGAATGATGTACGTGGTGTTCATATGATTACAGTATACTTCCTATCTCTTTGCCCTGCAAGAGGCAAAAAAGAGCCTCTCTGAAAAATTCAGAGAGGCCCGGTGAGAGGAGGGAGGTCAGGAAGTCTATTAGAAACTCTACGACCATCATTTCAGAAGGCACACATGGTGTCAAGTTCTCATATCTTCCTATGCAACAAAAAACAGGGCTTTCACCCTGTTCTTTCGTCTAGTAATCCTCTGGCATGCCTGGCATTCTAGGAGTTTCTTTCTTCTCCGGAATATCCACCACGACAGCTTCCATGGTGAGCAGCATGGTTGCTGCTGATATCGCGTTCTCTAACGCAATGCGCACAACTTTCGTAGGATCCACAACGCCCGCTACCACCAAGTCTTCATAGGTGTCGGTTGCTGCGTTGTATCCGAATGCTCCTTCTCCTTTTGCGACTTCGGAAGCAACCACGGCTCCGTCTTCTCCTGCGTTCTCTGCTATCTGCCGAAGAGGCTCCTCCAATACGCGGGCCAAAATCTTTGCCCCCACCTGCTCTTCAGGATCTTCAAAGTTCATCTCAGCCAAGGACTTCGCCGCTCTCAATAAAGCTACGCCTCCTCCGGGAACGATTCCCTCTTCCACGGCAGCTTTCGTGGCAGCCAAAGCATCTTCTGTCTTGTGCTGTCTCGCTTTCTGCTCTACTTCCGTAGCCGCCCCCACTTTAATGACTGCTACTCCGCCGGCTAACTTTGCCAGACGCTCTTGGAGCTTCTCTTTGTCAAACTCGGAAGAAGATTCCTTGATAGTGTTCCGTATCTGGTTGATGCGGGCGTCAATGACCTCCTTGGATCCTTTGCCTTCCACAATGAGCGTGTGCTCTTTGGTAGCCACGACTCTTCGTGCAGATCCCAACTGGTCCAGCTGGATCTTCTCCACTTTCAATCCGAGCTCATCTGAAATGAGCTGAGCTCCCGTGACTGCGGCAATGTCTTCTAACATCTCTTTCTTCCGGTCTCCGAATCCAGGAGCTTTTACCGCCAATGTGTGGAATACGCCACGAAGCTTGTTGACCACTAAGGTAGCCAATGCGTCCCCTTCTATGTCATCAGCTATGATGACGAGTTCCTTTTTCCCTGTTTTGGCTACCGCTTCCAATACTGGAAGAATATCTTGTAAGGAAGTGATCTTCTTGTCGGTGACGAATATGTATGAATCTTCCAGTATGGACTCCATGCGCTCAGCGTTCGTGATCATGTAGGGAGAAATGTATCCCCTTTCAAACTGGAGCCCTTTCACGATTTCCTTCTGGATGCCGAACGTCTGGGACTCTTCTACGGTAATGACTCCATCTTTTCCGACTTCCTGCATGACTTCTGCAATAAGATTTCCCAATTCTGCGTCTTCTGCTGAAATGGTCGCCACCTGAATCATCTCTTCTTTAGAGGACACGGGCTTTGAGATGGATTTTAAGTATTCCACCACCTTGTCTTTTGACTTCTCCAGCCCTCTGCGGATAGCAATGGGATTGGCTCCCGCAGTCACATTCTTCAATCCCTCCGTAATGAGAGCCTGGGCAAGAACCGTGGCAGTCGTAGTTCCGTCCCCTGCCATGTCGTTTGCCCTGGAAGCAACCTCCTTGATGATCTCAGCTCCCGCATTCTCTGCCTTGTCTTCCAATTCTATCTTCTTTGCGATGGTCACTCCGTCATTGGTAATGGTCGGGGAACCGAATCCCTCGTCCAATACCACGTTGCGCCCCTTGGGGCCTAGCGTAATGCGGACCACGTTCGCTAACTTGTCCACGCCTGCCTTTAACTTCTTTCTTGCATCTTCTGAATAGAGTATGTGTTTTGCCATATGATTATTCTAAGATTGCCAAAATATCGTCTTCTTTGGCGATTAAGTACTCTTTCTCATCAATCTTTATCTCATTGGGGCCGTACTTGGTAAACAGCACGACGTCTCCCACTTTTACTTCCATGGGAATGAGTTTGCCGTCTTCGTCTTTCTTTCCTGGTCCAACGGCAATAACCTTGCCCTGTTCAGGACGCTCCTTGTCAGCTGAATCCGGGAGCAAAATGCCGGACTTGGTCTTCTCCTCCTGTTTGAGGGGCTCTATTAAGATATGCTCTGAGAGGGGTTTGATCTGCATAGTATGATGATTTAGCAGTTACCTGGTATGAGTGCTAATTATTCCTGCTCGTAATCTACTCAAAGCAGGAATCTTTGTCAATAGGGAAAGAAAAAGCCGCCCAAGAAAATATGGACGGCTCTGATTACATGGGCCGGACTTATCGGGAAGATCTCCGGGCCTGCATCTGGCGCTCTGGTTGATTATTAGTATGGGAAAGAAGTTCTTCTTTTGCCTGCCGCAGCCTCCTGAAAGAAGCTTCTCTCTCCCTAGGACCGTCGCCGCCTTCACGATCCCGGAATTTTCTATCCCATTTACCCCTAGGCATGATGTACTCATTCCTCCTAAAAGAACTAAGATATAGGTTCTATATACGATACCGGGGTTTGTGTCAATACATGAAAAAGCCGCCTTGCAAAACACATAGCGGCTCATACGAGAACCTTGATCCCCTCTTCAAATCCCGTGTTCCCTCTGTTTATCCCGATTTCTATAAACCATGAGGAAAGGAGCTCCTATGACGCATACGATGAACATGCCTAACGCAACGAGAGGATTTTCATCTGCAAGGTTATATTCCTCCTCTGAGACCGCGGCGAACAAGCAAGCGCCAACTATAACCCAGACGATAGCAATAGCAGTCAATACAGTAATCACTATCCAATTCATGGCGCACCTCCTCTATCGCTGCGTCTTCTGTATTCCGTTCTTTCCCTCTGTCTTTTCGCGCCTTCGTCCTTCCTTATCCGATTTCCTACGTTCCTGCTTCTCCCGCTTCCTAATCTCCCTGTGGATAGCGTTCTTGGTCATGTCCTTTCCTTTCCAAAAAATAAAAGAGCTTGAATGGTTCTTATGTACCATAAGACATGCAAAGGAACAAGGTTTTCAGGAAATCTGCCTGAGGAACTTAGCCGTGTAGCTCTTCTTGCTTTTCATTACTTCGGAAGGAGTGCCCTGGGCTACGATCTCTCCTCCTTTCTCTCCGCCGTCTGGTCCTAAGTCAATGATCCAGTCTGCGTTCCGTATAATATCCATATTGTGCTCAATGACGAGCACGGTATTTCCTTTTGCCACAAGCTCTGTGAGCACGCGCAGAAGT
>JAUSJU010000023.1 GCA_030647175.1 bacterium
GATCACCTGCTCCTTTCAGGCCCCAATGGGATCGGCAAGAGCACACTCCTTGAATCGTTGGCTACGGGGAGCGCAAAGGGGATCAAGGTGGCGCAGAATGTGAGAATCGGATACTACCGTCAGGATTTCTCCACTCTCCGCATGGAGGATACCGTATACGATTCCCTAGGGTCTGTTTCAGAGAACCAGTCTGAAGAGACGCTTCGCTCGGTCGCTGCGGGGTTCCTGATTACGGGGGAATTGATGCATGTGAAAGTAGGGAATTTGTCTGAAGGGCAAAAGGGCCTTTTGTCTTTCGCGCGTCTTGTCCTGCAGAAACCAGGACTCCTTATTCTGGATGAGCCTACCAACCATATGAATTTTCGGCACCTTCCGATTATCGCAGCGGCTCTTGATGCATACGACGGAGCGATGATATTGGTGAGCCACGTTCCAGAGTTCATCCAGCAGATCCGTATCAACGAAACTCTTGATCTGGAAAAGAAGCAGGGCGACTAGAGGGTTCTTTAAAGATTAAGAATCGCAGTTTTTTCTACTCAGGCAATCTTTCCAGGGAAGTTTTATTCGCAGTCAGCTAGGGTAGGAATGAAGGTAGTTGCCACGTCGCGCTGCCTGGATCCTCCAGGACCTCCTGTGAAAATGAGTTTGTTTCCGCCTGTCGGCGACGCCTTCTCAAGAGTCGCATATACGCAGTAGTCCTGAAAGGCTTCTACGTTGTCTACCCAGCCATATGAAGGACTTCCAGGCCCGGGATCTATGGGAACCGTCGTCAAGAACGTGCCGATTGAGAGCGGTATTGCCCGTGTAATCAGGTAGGCCGAGTTGTTATTATAGTAGAGCCCTTGAGCGCTCACGATTTGGCGGATATCCGATTCTCTCCTTGCGTCTCGCGCGGATGCCTTTGCCCCGCTCAAGGAAATGAAGATGACGCCGGCCAATATGCCGATGATGGCGATCACCACAAGCAACTCAATCAAGGTGAATCCTCTGTTTCTCTGAGGAAATAAGCTCATATCTCGTAAGGTCTTTCTGCTTTTATGCGATCGTTCTTCCTCCGTCAATCGTCAGTACGTGCCCTGTGACAAAGTCAGCTTCTAAGAGGTAGCGCACGCCTTTTGTGATTTCTTCTGCGCCTCCCCAGCGTTTCAACGGCGTTTTCTCAAAGACTTCCTGCTCCTCTGCTTCCGTAAGATCAGGAGGTTTTAATATGGGGCCGGGAGCTATGCAATTGACCAGCACGGAAGGCGCCAGTTCCTTTGCGAGAGATTTGGTAATGCCTATGATAGCGGTCTTGGCGACATTGTAAGGAAGGTATTCTTGGTACGGCCTTGCGAGCACCGACCAGTCCGAGAACAGGATGATCTTTCCCTTGATTTCCCCCTTGTTCCTGAGCATCTCATCTCCTGCAATCTTTCCAAACAAGAACGCGCTCTTTGCGATCGTATCCATACTTCTTGTCCATGCATCTTCGTTGAGTTCCTTCCAGGGTACCCGTTCATAGGTGGCTGCCATATGAACAAGGCCGTCTATGCGACCGAATTCCTTCTTGGCTGTTTCCACGACTCGTTGTACGTCTTCTTCCTTTGAAACATCTGCCTGGATGCGTACGCCCAAAGCTCCTGCCTCTTGAGGAGAGCGGAAGTAGGTCATGACGAGGTTTGCTCCCTGCTCATTGAGCATTTCTGCCACGTTCTGCCCGATGCGAGCAGCCCCCGTGAGAATGAATGTTTTGTTTTTCAGATCCATCGCACCTATTCTAGCAGATACGCCGTATGAGGCCAATATTCTAATAGGAGAAGAGAAAGAAAAAAAGACCCGAAGGGGTCTTTAAGGGATATTCTTAGTATCTGGGCGAGGGCCAGAAGCCCCATCTTTCTTGAGGCGCAGGCTTTGCCGGTACTGCTTTTTGCTCTCGAACGATTACTTGGACTTCTCCCCATTTTTTGTGCTTGAGCTCTGGGACCGAGACGCCAAGCGAGGTAGCTTCAGACGAGTCGGCAATCTTTCTTGCAGCTTTTACCCGAGCCTTTCTTGTCTGGCTGCGTACGATGTTCTGGGTAGTCCTCTTCTTCATAGGAATCCTCCTTTGGGTTACTGAAAAGATCTTAACACCTGGAACAAACTTTATCAACGAGCCTTTCTTTACAGAGATTTTTCTGGCATACTAATGGTATGGCGCTTACTCAATCATTCCAGAAACTCAAGAGGGGAGACAAAGCCCCTGATTTTTCTCTGCAGGGGACAGACGGCAAGACCTATTCTCTGTCTGACTTCCAGGGGAAGAAAGGATTGCTCATCGTATTCATGTGTAATCATTGCCCGTACGTGAAGGCAAAGATCGGAGCAATCGTGGATCTGTATAGCAAATACAAAGACAGCATTGCTTTCGTGGGCGTCAACAGTAATGACCCAAACTATCCCGGAGAGGGCAAGGAGAGCATGAAAGCCTTTGCGAAAGAGAGGGGCATGGCTTTCCCATATCTTTTTGACGAGACTCAGGAGGTCGCCAAGGCATACGGCGCCACCTGCACTCCTGACCCGTTCTTGTTTGACGGCAGCCAAGAGCTCCTTTTCCACGGGAGGATTGACGACGCGTTAGAACCCGGACAAGAAACAAAAGAGCACACCATGGATGAAGTGATTGAGAATCTTCTAGCTGGAAAAGAGATAGGGGATGAGTTCAAGCCTTCGCTCGGGTGCTCTATTAAATGGATTGAATGAATATGAAAAAGAATATACGCACACAATCGCTCAAAGCTACAAACCAGATCCAGAGAGCATGGAATCTGGCAGCTCGCAAAGAGCATCCAAAGGGGAGAGGTAATAAAAAGAAGTAGGGAATCTCCTAATCCCCAAAGAGAATTCGTACTGCCGTTCTCGCTACATCTGAAAGCGAACCTCCGGAAACATACTTCCGGCTATCTTTCGTATAGAGATTGCGCCCGCTCCCTTTTATCGTATCTCCCTCAACGTATGCAATCTTATGGTAGTTCTTGTCGTAGACGGCGTCGTCTGAGAAATAGCCTACGCGGTTTCCCTTGCGGTCAAACAATTCGCCTCCGCTTACCCATCCCAGTTCTTCTCCGCCCCTCCAGATTTTGTCTCCTTGAACGCTGATCATAGGCTTTCATGATAACGGTTTTCTTAATGAACGTCAAAGAATCGCCAGAAAGGAGATTTTTACGAAAATTGACAGAAGGAAGATTTCTTGTAGGATAGTATCAGTACTGAAGAAGGAGGGAGTGATGGCGTCATTCCAGTCTCTTAACCAAGAATTCCAGGGGAAAAAAGAGGGGCAATGGCAAGAATGGTTCTGCAGAGTTTGTGGAACGAGAGGCCAGGTCGCATATAAAGAGGGAGAAGATGCATTTTCGGTGATCTACCGCGTTCAGGATCACCATGGCAAATTCTCACCCCATTGCAGTCTGGAATCAGTCCAGGTCGTCAACCAGGCTCTTATTACGCCTCAGGAGGAGCACGAGATATCGCAACTCACTTATGTGGGCACTCTTTCTCGCACCGCTTTTGCCTGAGTCTTATGCAGAAAGATATCCTAGCCAGCTTACGACAATTTCAAAGCTGGCTTTTTCATTGGAGATGAGGTTTTTTGATATTGTCTAAGGTACGAAATCAGTTAGCGCAGAGAATCGCCACAAAGGCGGTTTTTTGATAAACTATGATCATGATAACCTGCATTCTTTTTGATTTCTCACGGGTACTGCTGTTTCCTAAGGATGAGAGCTACACGGGAGGCTTGAATAAGCTCAATCGTATACTTGCAGATCAGCCGGGATACAGCATATTGGATCATTTCCGACTCAATGAAGAACTTCTGGCGTATTTGCGCATTCTCGGAAAAAGCAGGGATATCTATATCTTTACCAGCGAAACAATACAGGATGCTCCGGAGTTTGCTCCTCATCTCGCTTCAGCATTCAAGGGCGTGTATTCAGCTACGAAGCTTTCAACATCCAAGAAGCTCCCGGAGGCGTACGAGATCGTTCTTAAAGATCTCAATAAGAAACCAGAGGAGGTATTGTTCGTAGATGATAACAAGGGGAATATTGAAGCAGCATCTCTGGCAGGGCTCCATACAATATTGTATACTTCAAACGCTCAGCTATTCTCTGAATTAGAAAAGAAACTGCAATAAAGATATGTCCAAAGCAGAAATCATAACAAGCTTTAAGATACCATTCGTGATTCTTCTGGGAATCTGCGCGTCTTTGGCATTTTCCTTTTTTCATTTTCCGTTGGCAGCTGCAGCAATCCTTCTGGCGGTCACCGCATTGGGAAGTTACGACTTATACAAAGAGATTATCGTATCCATCTTTCAAAGAAAATTCGCGTTAGACTACATTGCAGTACTTGCGGTAAGTGTTTCAATCGCCACCCAGGAATACCTCGTCGCTTCAGTGATAGCGCTCATGGTTTCCTCCGGAAAAACACTTGAGGAGTACGGCGCCTCTCAGGCAGAACTCTCTCTTTCTCAACTTGCTGACCGTATTCCTCGGGAAGTCGTGCTTTGGAAGAACAACGGCCCCGCAGACAAAGAGAAGATAGGGAACGTGGAGGTGGGCCAGGAGATATTCGCGAGAAAGGGGGAAGTGCTTGGTCTTGACGGAATCCTCGCGTCTCAGGAAGCCCTTATTGACGAGTCCTCTCTTACAGGGGAGCCGTATCCCGTTGAGAAGATCAAGGGAGATCTTCTGAGGAGCGGAACCATTAACGTAGGAGAGCCGCTCGTGCTCAAAGCTTTAAAGACCGAAAAAGATTCCATCTATGAGAAGATCATCCAGATGGTGCGCAAAGCCCAGCAGGAGAAAGCCCCGTTGGTCCGCCTAGCTGACCGCTACAGCATCATTTTCACCATTCTTACCCTTGCAATAGCCTTGTTCGCATATGTCATATCCCGCGACTTCAAGCAGGTGCTGGCCGTACTCGTCATCGCAACTCCGTGCCCGCTTCTTTTGGCTACCCCCATTGCGCTGCTGGGGGGCGTAAACGCTTCAGCAAAAAAGCGCATCATCGTAAAGAAATTGGCCAGCCTTGAAGCGCTGTCCAGAATAAGCGCGATTATATTTGACAAGACGGGAACCATCACATTGGGGAAGCCCAGCATTAAAGACTTCAAGAACCTTTCCCAGAAGCAAGACACGGAACTTCTCGCAATAGCAGAAAGCATCGAGAGGAATTCCATGCATCCTCTGGCAAAATCCATCGTGTCGTTTGCAAAAGAACATCAGGCGCCCCTTGTGCAGGCTTCGTCCGTACAAGAGCATATAGGGTCAGGGATCTCAGGGATCGTGCAGGGCATTCCCTATGTGCTGAAAAAGATGGAGGGAGGGGAGGGCATGGCAATCGGGCTCTACGAAACGCAGAACCTCCTTGCGGTATTCCGATTTGAAGACGAGCTGAAACAGGAGTCCAAAGAGATCATATCAACGCTCAAGAATCAGGGGCTCGATCTTCATATCTTCACCGGGGACAAGCGGGAAGCAGCAGAGAAACTCGTTGCAGAGCTGGGGGAACGAGTACATATTCAGGCCGAGTGCACGCCAGAAGACAAACAGAAAGGCATTCAGGCATTGAAGGAAGCGGGAAAGGTTACGGCAATGGTGGGAGACGGGATCAACGACGCTCCCGCGCTAGCTCTAGCTGACGTGGGCATGGTGTTCAGCAACGAAGAGCAGACCGCGGCTTCGGAGGCAGCTGATATCGTATTTCTCGGGGGAGACTTTTCTCTCGTGATTGAGGCCATACGCCTCGCAAAGCGCTCCGTGGGCATCGCTCTTCAGAGTATCTGGGTTGGAATCGGAGCGAGCGTTGTAGGCATGATTTTGGCTGCGTTTGGCTACATTCCTCCGGTTGCGGGAGCTTTGATCCAGGAAGGAATTGACGTCGTCGTAATCCTCAACGCTCTCAGGGCAAGCAGGTAAATCATATGGAAGAAGAATCATTAGAAACAAAGATTGAGAAACTCCAGCGTTCCATAGATGGATTGAGAAAGAT
>JAUSJU010000024.1 GCA_030647175.1 bacterium
TCAATCAGGCGCTCTCGTTCCTTCATCTGCCCGGACTTCCCGAGGTGCCTTTTCGTTTGGGACTGGACCTCAAAGGGGGGACACATTTAGTATATGAAGCGGATCTCTCTAGGGTGGATTCCGGAGACATAGACTTTAAAATGGAAGGGTTGCGGGACGTCATTGAGACCCGTGTGAACCTGTTCGGCGTGACCGAGCCCCTTGTACAGATAGAGGGGACGGGAGGCGGAAGGCGTCTTATCGTGGAGTTAGCTGGCATTCAGGATCCCAACCAGGCCATCCAGCTTATCGGCCAGACCCCCTTCCTTGAGTTCAAAGAAACCAAGCCAAATTACCAGGAAATCCTTGTGCGGAACCAAGATGTGCTGGCGAAAGGAGGAGGGGAGTACGAAGACCCGTTCCAATCAACCCGCCTCACGGGAGCGTATCTTCAGAAGGCAGAGCTCGGATTTGATAATGTGAGCAATAAGCCAATGATCACCCTAGAGTTCACTCCGGAGGGGGCCCAGATATTCAAAGATCTTACTGCTGCAAATATAGGAAAGCCCATAGCCATGTACCTTGATTACCAGCTTCTCCAGGCTCCGGTCGTACAGGACGTGATTTCAGACGGCAAAGCCCAGATTACCGGGACCTTTACCATAGAGGAGGCAAAGAAGATAGCAGGGGAGCTGTCCCATGGAGCGCTTCCTGTGCCCATCACGCTCATTTCCCAGGAGACCGTAGGTTCCATTCTCGGAAAAGTTTCTTTGGAGCAGTCATTGAAAGCGGGGATTATCGGATTCCTGCTGGTGATCGCGTTCATGATCCTTCTGTACCGGCTCTCCGGATTCTTTGCTTCCCTGACCCTTCTTATCTATGTAGTATTCATGCTTTCTCTCTTTAAGCTCATTCCTATTACAATGACATTGGCTGGAATCGGAGGGTTCATCTTGACGATGGGCATTGCAGTAGACGCGAACATTCTGATATTCTCTCGCATGAGAGAAGAACTCAAGCAAGGGCGGACGTTTTCTGGAGCAATAGAAGAGGGATTCAGGAGGGCATGGCCTTCCATCAGGGACGGAAACTTTACCACGTTGCTGGTGGCCGTTATTCTTTTCTGGTTCGGCTCTTCGTTTGTGAGGGGATTCGCGTTAGTGCTCGCTTTGGGGATTCTGGTCAGCATGGCGTGTGCGATGATCATCACTAGGATATTCTTGCAGACGGTAGCTACGGAGAAATTAAAACGATTTCAGCGCCTTATCATATGAATCTCATACGCTACAGCCCCGTATTCATTGTATGTTCTTTGTTATTCGTGCTCTCTGCCGTTATCGCTCTCTTAGTGTTCCGTCTGAATCTCGGCATTGATTTCATGGGAGGCTCGATCATGGAAGTTGAGTACCAGGGAATCCTTCCCCAGCAGCAGGACCTGGAAGGCATCCTCAAGCAATTCGGAGCTCCCTCTATCCAGCCCATCGGAGAGAAAGGGTACATATTCCGCATGGGGTATCTTGCAGAAGACGTGCATCAGGAGGTTCTGCGCGCCATTGATCTGGGGCAAGGCGTTACGGAGAAAAAGTTTGAAGCAATAGGCCCTGTCATCGGGAACGAGCTGAGGAACAAGACGCTTCTTATGATCGTGCTTTCTGCGCTCGGCATAGCTCTCTACATCGCCATGGCGTTCCGAAAGAGCTCGCTCTACATCCAATCGTTCCAATACAGCGCGGTAGCCCTCCTTGTGACCTTGCACGACGTCATTATTCCCATTGGGGCATTCGCTCTCCTCGGAAAACTCTACGGGACGCAGATTACCATCCCCATTATCGTCGGTCTCTTGACCGTGCTCGGATACTCCATCAACGACACCATCGTTGTGTTTGACAGGATACGGGAGAACATCACAAAGAGGTCAGGCATAGACCTTGCAGATACGGTGAATAAGAGCATCAACCAGACCTTCGGAAGATCCGTGAGTACCTCGTCCACCGTGCTTTTGGTGCTGGCCGCTTTGTACTTTTTCGGAGGAGCAACCCTGAAGGATTTCTCCTTGGTCCTTATCATCGGAGTCATCGCGGGAACCTACTCATCAATCTTCCTGGCCCCTCCGTTGCTCGTATGGTGGAAGCAGGGGAAAGGGGCGAAGTAGGGCGTACCTATTGACAAATAATCTGGAATCTGGTTTAATAGTTCACATGGCAACTGACTACTCAAAACTCACCCTTTCGCTTCTGTCAGAACTTGATCCGAGGACCAGGGAAATTCTCATTTCCCGTTTTGGTCTTGAGAAGAAGGAGCCGCTTACATTGGAAGCGATCGGCAAAAAGTTTGATATCACGAGAGAGCGCGTCCGCCAGATCGTGGAGGAAGGAATCAAGGAGGCCCAGAAAGAACTGGTAAAAGACAAGAAGTCCTCTTTTCTTTCCCAGATCTTTGCTCAAGCAGGAAAAATCCTCAAGAGATCAGGAGACGTAAAGCGCGAAGACATGCTCATTGAGGAGCTTCTAGGCAAAGGAACTCCGCATGCGAATCACGTGGTGTTTCTGCTTAGCGTCGCCCCCAAGTTTACAAGACTGAGAGAGAATGATCTTCACTACACGTTTTGGGCTTCAGATCCCGACGTCGCCTCTCAAGTCCCCAGTCTTTTGAAAGACCTGCTTTCCCATTTCCAGAAATCAGAACAGGCGCATTCTGCAGACGAGCTTCACAAGTCCTACGACAAAGGGATTGAGGTTTCCCATTTGGAGATCGCAAAAGAGATTGAGCAGGGCTTTGACAGCAAATGGGGGCTTACCGAATGGCCTACCATCAAACCCAGAGGAGTGAGGGATAAGGCGTACTTGTTGCTCAAGCGCGAAGGAAAGCCCATGCACTTTACCGATGTGACCCATCTTATCGATGAGTTCTACGGGGAACAGCGCAAGGCTTTGGTGCAGACGGTCCACAACGAGCTTATCAAAGACCCGAGGTTCATACTCGTGGGAAGGGGAACTTATGGATTGGGCGAGTGGGGATTGAATGCGGGAACCGTAAAAGACGTGATCTCCAAGATTCTGCAGGAGTACCGGAAACCCATGGCAAAAGAGATTCTGATCCAAAAGACACTAGCTCAGCGGCAGGTAAAGCCAAGCACTATAGCTCTCAATCTACAGGACAGAACCTATTTCGTCCGGGACGAACAAGGAAGATACCAGCTTCGGTAAATACCGTTGCTGTTCGTTCTAATCAACGCATATAGTGCGTTGACTCTCTCGTACTATTCCCTCTAGGGGAATGGCGAGGTATACTATTCTTATTATGGAGAATCTTCTGCCCACTCTCTTGCCAATCATGCGGGAAGTTCTTTTTCTCACATGGGAGGTCGTGAAGACCTGGTGGTGGCTGGTATTTCCGTTTCTTTTTTACGACAGGGCTCGGTATCTTTGGTTTTGGTGGCGCCAAGAGCGCTGGGGTGCGACTCAGCCAATGATGATGCTGGAGGTGAGATTTCCCCGCGAGGTATTGAAACCGATGAAAGCCATGGAAAATGTGTTTTCCGGATTCTGGCAGATGCATGATCCTCCCAATGATAGAGAGAGGTGGTTCATGGGGCAGTATCAACTGAATTTTTCGCTGGAAATCGTCTCTACCGAAGGCAAGGTGCATTTCTACATGCGTCTTCCGCGCAAGAACCGCTCTCTTTTTGAGGCGGCCATTTACTCCCAATATGCGGAAGCTGAGGTTACTGAAGTGGAAGATTATACCAAGCAGGTTCCTCGAGACATTCCCAACAAGGACTGGAATGTGTGGGGCACGAACTATGTTTTAGAGAAACCAGACGTGTATCCTATCAAGACCTACCTGCAATTTTTTGAAGAGAATCCCGATACCGAAGAGGAGAAGCGCATAGATCCTTTAGCCTTACTTACCGAGGGACTTTCTCAACTAGGTCCAGGAGAACACATGTGGGTGCAGCTTATTTTAGTGCCGGTTCTTCCTGAAGAGGAGCATTACGTGGAAAGAGGGCAGAAGATCGTGGACAAACTGGTTAGGCGTCAGGAAAAGGTGAATCCGTCCGTAACAGGCGACATCAAAGACGCAGGGTCCATACTCCTTACAGGAAAAACTCCGGGAGCTGGAGCAGAAGAACCAAGAGAGCTCATTCCCCCTGAAATGAAGCTTACTCCGGGAGAACGGGACATTGTGACCGCCATTGACCAGAAGATAAGCAAGTACCAATTTAAGACGGTCATACGTTTTGCCTATGTGGCAAAGCGCGAGAATTGGTTTGGAGCAGCTCGAGCCATCCCCATGAGTTTCTTCAGCCAGTTGAGTACGGTAAACCTGAATAACCTTCGTCCTTTTCGGCCTACGCTCACGAAAGTGTACACCATTTTCACGTGGTTCCTAGACAAGCGGAGATTGTACGTGAGACAGCGCAGGCTTTTTCGCTACTACATCAGTAGGCTAGCCCCTATGTTTCCCGACATGGTGCCGGGACGCTTCATCATGAATACCGAAGAGTTGGCGACCATATTCCACCTCCCTTCGGAAATGGTGGTATCGGCTTCCGGGTTATCCCGAGTTGAATCAAAGAAAGGGCAGGCGCCGTCTGAGATTCCTCGAGAATAAGTTTTTGTTTCTTTACAACCTATTTTTATCCATGGAAGAAATTATTTTTTTCGGTGAAACAACGTTCCGCAACAAGCGGACGAAGTTTGGTATAAAGACAGACGACAGGAGGCGGCACATGCATGTACTCGGAAAAACCGGCATGGGCAAAACCTCCATGTTAGAGAACATGGCTGTCCAGGATATTCTTGCGGGACATGGCATCGGCTTTATTGACCCTCACGGAGAAGCGGTAGAGAACATTCTCAACTTGGTTCCTCAAAGCCGCATTGAGGATGTGCTGTACTTCAATCCTGCCGACATGACTCATCCTATTGCGTTTAACGTCATGGAGGAAGTGGAGCCTGAATACCGCCACTTGGTGGCCTCAGGACTAATGTCTGTGTTCAAGAAGATATGGCCTGACGTATGGTCGGCCCGAATGGAGTACATTTTAAACAACGCCATTCTGGCGCTTTTGGAGTGCCCGGGATCCACGCTTTTGGGCATCAACCGCATGTTAGCTGACGTGGAATACCGCAAATCTGTGGTGGACCAGGTAAAAGACCCTGTGATAAAAGCATTTTGGGTTCAGGAGTATGCGAGATACACCCAGCGGTATGAGATTGAAGCAACAGCCGCCATTCAGAATAAAGTGGGGCAATTTATCGCAAATCCTTTGATTCGTAATATCGTGGGGCAGGTGGAATCTTCTGTGGAGATGCGGGAGGTTATGGATGGCCAGAGGATACTGCTTGCCAACCTCTCCAAGGGAAAAATAGGGGAGGACAACTCGCGCCTTTTAGGAGCCTTGCTCGTCACTAAGCTGCAGTTAGCTGCTATGTCCCGTGTGAACATTCCGGAAGCAGATCGCAAAGACTTCTTTCTCTATATTGACGAGTTCCAGAACTTTGCCACG
>JAUSJU010000026.1 GCA_030647175.1 bacterium
CTCTTTATTGCGAAGAATGATTTAGATCTCGCAGAAAAGCTGTTTTCAAAGTATGGGACGCTCGTAGTGTTCTTGTCTCGGATGCTCCCTGTACTGCGAACATTTATTTCATTCCCTGCCGGTATCGCTCGTATGAATCAGACAACGTTCCTTGTCTATACATTCGCAGGGTCTGCCCTTTGGAGCATAGTCCTCACGTACGTGGGAGTTGCAGCGGGGGTGAATTGGGGAATACTCTCTCCTTTGTTCAGGAAATTCGATTGGATCATTGTGCTCTGCGGGATCTTTCTGGTAGTCTGGTGGATACGGAGGCATTCTAAACAAAGATGATATGAGATACATTATTGCGAACTGGAAAATGAATCCTCAGAGCATGGGGGAGGCGGAAACCGCCACGAGGCAGATTGCAGAGGGAATTGAAGATCTCAAAGAGGTTGAGGTCGTCGTATGCCCTCCTTTCCCTTTTCTCCAGAGCCTTACACCTTTTACAAAAGCAAATCTTTCTTTGGGAGCCCAGAATGCGTTCTGGGAAGGGGAAGGAGCTTTTACCGGAGAAGTCTCTCCTCTGCTCTTGAAGAATCTTGGATGCGAATATGTGATCCTGGGGCACTCTGAACGGAAAAAGTATCTGGGAGAGACATCAGAGATGACGGGAAAGAAGCTCGTGGCTGCCGCAAAATCTCAGCTACGGGTGATCTTGTGTTCAGAAAACTCAGAAGAGCTTGCAGAGATTCTTAAGGGAGTAGACAAGCAGGTCGGAAGTTCTTTGATCGCAGTATACGAACCTTCATTTGCAATCAGTTCCTCGGGGAAAAGCAATGCAGAGTCTCCGGCCAGAGCTCGCGAGCAGATAGACTCCATGCGGAAACTTCTTGAAGAAACCTTTGGTGCGGCTATCCCCGTACTCTACGGGGGATCGGTGGATGCCACGAACATCAAGGGGTTCCTTGACGAAGCTGGAGCCGACGGAGCATTAGTGGGGCATGCGTCGCTGGATCCAGCAGAGTTTTGCTCTCTTGTAAAAGAGGCTTCCCTGAGGTAGAATCACTCGTGATATGGAGCTGCTTATTCAGGGAAAATTTTATAATCCAACGAAAGGGAATCTTTCCTTTGAGGAGTCATTGGAGGAGATGATGGGATACATAAAAGAGAAGCCCCATGCTTCTTACGAGGTCATCGTGGGATGCGATTCTTCTTCCTCGCAAGAGCCGACTTTTCCTTTGGTGATCGTTATTTTACGGAAGAGAGAAGGAGGAAGGTTCTTTTTGCAGAGGATCAACTACGCAGAAAACAAGAAATTCTACAACCTGCACGACCGCATCTTGGAAGAAGTGCTGCTCTCGTGCCAGCTGGCGGTAGTGCTCAGGGAGCGTTTCAAAGAGCGCATGGAGTCTGCAATGCCCGAGGTAGAGTATGAATTGGAATACATTCACGCGGACGTAGGTCTGCACGGCCCTACCAAAGATATGATCAAAGAGGTGACGGGGTTGATACGGGGGAATGGGTTTGAGCCCAAGATCAAGCCGGAATCCTTTGCAGCTTCCAACGTTGCAGACCGGTTTTCCTAAAAGAAAAAGCCCCTGTATTGATCAAGGGCTAGGGTTTGCATCAGGAAGGTGCGGTGGTCGCTGTGCTTCCTGGGTACTGATCGCCACGATTTCGTTAAGAAATTCCTGTAGTACTTGTCTTCCTTCGCCGGGATTTATCATCTCTGCGATTGTAGCAAATGCACAGAGGACTTCCTGGTGATCTTTCGGAAGAACGGCTGCAATGATATCGTATGGCTCTTCGTCTTGAAAGACCAGAGGTGTGCCCGCTTGCACAGCCAGCCCTTTTTCCTTTAGCATTTCAATATTCCTTGGAAACAGATAGTCGAGAGAAAACGTGCCATCAGGGCTCTTGATGATGACCCATGTAACAGTAGCCATGCATTCCTCCTCAAGTTCGTGCTGAATGCGAAAATACCATTCCTGTATTGATTCGTCAAGTTTTTTAAGGTATACAGCATCTATGGAGAAAAAGAGGAACAAGGTTATTATCGCAATGTCAGGGGGCGTAGATTCTTCGGTAGCCGCCTCGCTTTTGAAGAAGCGCGGTTTTCAGGTGACCGGAATCTTCATGAAGTGTTGGTCAGCGGATCTCCACGAAGCATGCACGGCTCAAGATGATGAGCGTCAGGCACGGCTCGCTGCTCAGCATTTGGGGATCCCCTTTTATGTCTTGAATTTTATTGATGAGTACAAGAAGAGGGTCGTGGATTTTATGCTTGAAGGATATGAGAAGGGGATTACTCCTAATCCTGACGTCATGTGCAACAAGGAGATAAAATTCGGGCTTTTTTTTGACAAAGCCTTGCAGCTGGGAGCGGATTACATCGCAACCGGGCACTATGCGAGGATTGAGGATGGGAAACTGTTGAAGGCAAAAGACGATACAAAGGATCAATCGTACTTTCTTTCATTCATTCGTCCTGAGGTCTTGGAAAGAACGCTGTTCCCGATAGGGGAATATCCAAAGACTGAAGTGAGGAAGATGGCAAAAGCCATGGGCCTTCCAAATGCAGAACGCAAAGACAGCCAAGGAGTGTGCTTCATCGGAAACATTAACTTTTCAGAATTCCTGAAAGCAGAGCTTCCCGGGGTACAAGGATTGATCACCGATACTCAAGGAAATACATTGGGAACTCATGAAGGATCAAAGTACTACACCATAGGCCAAAGAAAGGGCATCGGCCTTGGAGGAGGGCCCTGGTATGTCGCAGAAAAAGACAACGATCGGAATATCCTCGTTGTCACAAAAGAAGAAGGGGATATCTTGCGAAAAGAACTTGTGTTGGAACAGACGAACTTTTTCGGAGAGATAGGTACTGAGGAAATCAATGTGGAAGTTTCCATCCGTTACCGGCAGCCGCCTGTGCGGGCCACGCTTTCTAAGAAGGAGAATGGATGGCGTCTCGTGTTTGATAAATCTCAGCGGGCGGTAACGCCAGGGCAGATAGCCGTGCTCTACAAAGGGGATGAAGTGTTCGGAGGCGGAATAATCGTGTAAATATCTCATTGACCGTTTCTATACATGGGAGTAGTATGAGAATATGAAGACCCATCAGAACACGATTCACAGAGGATCGGTCCGTTGCATTGTGTTTAGAGAAGACTCTGTCTGGTATGCGGTAGGATTAGAATTGAATATTGTGGAATCAGGAGATACCCCTAGAGAGGCATTCATGCTTCTTACAGAGGCGATACAGGGGTATGTGGAATCTGCTCGTAAAATTAAAGCCCGACCCTCTATCCTGAACCAGAAAACGGATTCAGAATACGAAACAATGTGGCTTCGTGCACAAGAATCAAAACTCGGCCAGAAGCCGAAAGAGGATATATTTTTTGCAGGGAGATTGAATATATCGCAGGCAATGGGACGTTCGCTTATTGCTGCATAGTATATGCCTCGCGGTTTCTATAACTGGACCGCTGAAGATGCCATACGTTTTCTCAAGGCGCATAATTTCTCTTTTCATCATTCACGTGGAAGCCATCAATATTATATAGGCAGGAAAGGGGGTGAATTTCGGCAAGTCTGCATTCCGTTTCATGGCTCAAAGACCTTGAAACCTAGAACATTAAAAGGAATCATTGCTCAGTCTGGAATTCCAAAAGAAGAATGGCTAGGGTAAGGAGAAGAAGTGTTCGGAGGGGGAATCATTATGTGAGAGATTATCGTGGGTTATTGACAGATTAAGTTTAATGGTGTATAATATATTTAGATTACTTTAAAATTTAAAAGGAGAAATCATGCTATTGCTACGTCCCTTAGA
Organism: bacterium; assembly: GCA_030647175.1. Classification (GTDB taxonomy): domain Bacteria; phylum Patescibacteriota; class Minisyncoccia; order Minisyncoccales; family UBA10102; genus JAUSJU01. The sequence continues at coordinate 3,815 of JAUSJU010000026.1, forward strand.
AGAAGCTGTGCGAGAGGTAGAGGACCTAGATGACTCCCTTCCTTCAGGCGATAAAATTGATGAAGGAATCAAGTCTCTCATCATCGGTCTTCGCCGTTGGGGGATAGAAACTCAAGCTTCATGCGAAGGTGACAAAGCCTCTCTTCCTTATCCCTACGTAGACGTGAACGAATCTTGTCTTCCACTTCTCGTGGAGGCAATACGTTTGTATTACGCAGCGAACAGTAAGGGACGAGGTGTGTGGGACCCTCACTATCAATGGGTTATCAGGCCATTTTTTGGAATGGTGAGAATGCAGCCTCAGGACATTTCTCGACTCCTTACTGAGCTTCAGCAGGAAGCCCGAGAATTCGGAGAATTTCTCCAAAGATTTGAGCAGGCCGCCGAACCTAGTTAGGCGGCTTTTTCTTTGGAGAATGTGTGATATACTTTCTGAATGAATTCCAAAGAGTTGCGTAGGCGTTTTCTGGATTTTTTTGAGAGAAGCGGACATACCATAGTGCCCTCGTCTTCTTTGGTTCCAGACGATCCTTCTGTGCTTTTGACGACAGCTGGCATGCAGCAGTTCAAGCCCTACTATGCAGAATTAGATCCTGAGAAGACTATCCATCCATCAATCGGAAAACCCGTAGGACTGAATGCTGCTTCTTGTCAGAAATCATTCCGCACTTCAGACATTGACGAAGTGGGAGACGAGCGTCATCTCACGTTTTTTGAGATGCTCGGAAACTTTTCTTTTGGCGGATATCAGAAAGAAAAGGCTATTACGTTGGCGTATGACTTTCTCGTGAAAGAACTTGGTTTGAAGATTGCATATGTGACGGTGTTTGAAGGAAAAGAGAATATCGGCGTGGCAAAAGACGAAGAATCCAAAAGAATCTGGCAATCCCTTGGGGTAACAGATATCAGAGAGCAGGGGATGGAAGATGTATTTTGGGGGCCTACGGGGAATGCGGGCCCTTGCGGTCCCACCACAGAGATTTACTGCACGAACGGGGCTGGCCAAGACATTGAAATATGGAATATCGTATTCAACCAGTATTTCTACCCGGGTTCCAGAGAAGAATTGGATCAGGGAGTTTCAGGAAAGAAGCTGGAACCTTTGAAAAAGTTCGGGGTGGATACGGGCATGGGATTGGAGCGTCTTACTATGATATCCCAGCAGACAGACACTATTTTTGAAACCGATTTGTTCGAGCCTATCATTAATGCGCTACCTACTTCTTTTAGTGATTCCCAAAAACGAATTTTTGCAGACCATATACGAGCATTTGCGTTTTTAATTGCAGACGGTGTGCGGCCCTCGAACAAAGAAAGAGGATATGTTCTGCGTAGACTAATAAGGAGATTGATGGCGTATGATTTTGTAGGGAATGCTGGTTCATTTAGTAATGATGATACTATCGGAATCTTAATGGATCAGATGTTCAGGAAGATTGTGGATATGTATAATGATTTCTATCCGGAACTTAGAGACGCAGAAGAATCTATTATATCTGAATATCATAGAGAAAATACTAAGTTCCGAAATGCTTTGTACGATGGGTTAAAAGAACTTGATCGTATGAGCCTTGTTAATGCTCAAGAAGCATTCAAGCTGTACGAAAGTTTCGGCATTCCCTACGAAGTTATAAAAGAATTCGGAAAAGAGAAAACAGCCACGCTTACTCGTGGCGACTTTGAAAAAGAATTTGCAAAACATCAGGAAGTTTCAAAAGCAGGCAGAGAAAGAAAGTTCGGAGGCCATGGACTGGTATTGGATACGGGAGAATTGAAAGCAGCGAACGAAGAAGAATTACAGATCGTCACGCGCCTGCATACGGCAACCCACTTGCTCCAAGCGGCTCTCAGAAAGGTGCTGGGAGGGGGCGTGCATCAGGCGGGATCTGATATTACGGTAGAACGCACCCGGTTTGACTTCACCTTTGACAGGAAGCTTTCAGATGGAGAAGTGAAGCAGGTGGAGGAGCTGATTAACGGCGTCATCAAGAAAGATATGCGCATGGAGTACAAAGAGAGGCCGTTCCAGGAAGCGGTGCGATCGGGAGCGCTGTATTCTTTGAAAGAAACATATCCCCCAGTCGTAAAAGTGTATTCCGTGTTTGATGAGAAAACAGGAGAGAAGTTTTCCAGCGAGCTGTGCGGAGGACCCCACGTGACTCATACGGGGGAGGTAGGGGAGTTCCGCATCGCAAAGCAAGAAGCTGTGGGAGGTGGAGTGCGGAGGATCCGTGGCGTTGTCTCGTAAGCATAGTGATTCCATTAAGGTATTCTCAATATGCTGTTGTTTCAAGAAAAGCGCTCATTGCAAGATGATTTGGTGGTGGTTGACGTGGGAGAGCATACGACAAAGCTTGGTTTTTGCAGGGGGAAGGGGAGCGCGGCTCTTTTGGAGGATTTACAAACCTATGAATACCAGAAAGTCCGCATGGAGGAACGCATCCAAGAGGTTGTGGATAGGGTTGCTTCTTTTCATGCCAGGAATATCGCGTTCACGTTTACGCCCTCTGTATTGAAAACAAGAGTGCTCACGCATTCTATACGAAGAGTTTACGCTCAGAATGTAATTGACGAAAGAGAAGCGGGCGAGCTGAAGAAAAGCATCCTCAGAGAAGGAGAGGAAAAAGGGAAAGAGCTCATTGCTTCCCAGACAGGTATTCTTCCGGAGGAATTCGTATGCGTGAGGAGCGCCGTGCTGGGAATGCGGATTGATGGATACGATGTGGAAAATCTCAGAGGGTTTTTAGGAGAAACTGTGGAATTCCGCCTATCCCTCACGTTTTTACAGGAAAGGGTCCGCGCATCTCTTGCAAAGTCCTTGCTTTCCAGTACCATGAAATTACAGGGCATTGATGGAGAGGCGTCCTGCCTGGAAAAGATTTGCAAGGATGTTTTTCTTCCCGACGCTATTTTTGTTGACGTAGGAGAGATGGGAACAAGATTTTTCCTCTTTTCCCATGGGAAGATTCTTTCCAGCGGAGAGTTCAAGAAAGGAGGAGAACGGTACACTAAAATCGTTGAGCAATCTCTTCGTATGAGCCATCAGAACGCTGTAGAATTAAAGCGTCGGCATGGAGCAATGCAGGGGGCTCCAGAAGAAATGCAGAAGAAATTGAAAGAGCTTTTTGCTCCAGAATTCAGGATATGGAAACAGGAACTTTTGCAAAGGCTCGGAACAAGCATAATCCCTCGCAAAGTATTCTTCTTCGGAGGAGGAAGCATGCTTTCTGGATTCTCAGAGCTTTTCCCGGGAGGATCGCTCCTGCTTCCCAAGCATATCATTCCGAGTTCTTCGTCGTCTCCTGAGTTTACTTCTCTTGCGCTGTGCGCATTAGCAACCATTTTACGACATGAGTAAAAAAGTCATAGATATCATACGGCGTCCAAAGCGCAACGACGCTTTTGAAGAGAAAGCGGAGGAGAAGCCAATTTTGGCTACGCAGAATGCTGAGAAACCTTTGCGGGACCCCATCCGCATTCCGCGGAAGACAGCCGTAGTATTCATCGCAATAGCCGTACTGGGAGGAGGCGCTGTCGCAATTCCTGTCGTATGGGGAGGGGCGACTGTCCAGGTGCGTCCTGAAAGCAGGGACGTGAGCGTCTCTAAAGGAGTGAGCGCTGTCGCGAATCTTGCCCAGAAGGACGCAAACTCGTTGAAGATTCCTGCCGTTGTCTTGGAAAAGGAGGAAGAGGGAACTCAGCTGTTCTCCTCCACGGGGCACGCGCAGAAAGGGGAGTACGCAAAAGGGAAGATCAAAGTCTTTAACTCAGGGACCGCCTCTCAGACATTGGTTGCGAACACCAGGTTTATTTCAGAGAACGGAAAGCTCTTTCGATCTCAGCAGCGCATTCAGATAGTTGCTGCAAAGCAGGGAACTCCAGGCAGCGTTGACGTGAATGTGGTGGCAGCAGAGCCCGGGGATACGTACAACATCGCCCCTTCTACGTTTTCGTTGCCGGGACTTGCGGGATCTGTCACCTATACCTCAGTATACGGAAAATCCTCGGAAGCGATGAAGGGTGGCACCACACAGGAAGTTTCTGTCGTGACAAAGGAAGACATTGAAAAAGCGAAGAATCAGCTGTTGCAGTCGTTGCAGGACCGGGCAAAGGCTTCCCTGAAAAGCCAGCTCCAGGTGGGATATGAAATTGCAGAAAACGGATTCGTGATAGAAACTCTGAGCACGTCTTCTCTAGTGAAGGAGGGGGCGGAGCTTGCCCAGTTCAGTTCAAGCGCAAAGATACGGGTGAAGGCGTTCTCCTTCAAGGCATCGGATCTCCGGGAACTTCTCGCTGGCGTTCTGCAGAGGGAGGTGAAGGAGCATGAGGAGTTACAGCAGGAAACCATACAGATGCGATATGAGGTGGGGACTATCAACAGGGCTTCCCAGACCATGATTCTAGACAGCTTCATCCAAGGAAGGGCGTATAGGGTGCTTGACGTCCAGAAGATCCAGGAACAGATTATGGGGAAAGGCAGAGGGGACGCAGACGGGATCTTAGCTGCCGCAGAAGGGGTCTTAAACGAGAAGCTTTCCCTGTGGCCGTTCTGGATGAATAAGGTTCCTCAAGACAAGGGCAGAATCCATATTGAGATCCAGTATTGACGAAATCCTCCTGGTCTGGTATCCTTGGAAAGGTTAGGAACATCATTGTGGTACAAACCGATACAAAAGCCCTAGTGCGTACGGGACAGGTGATTGAAGCACTGCCCAGTTTCCGTTTTAAGGTGGCCTTGGACGAAGGAAGAGAGGTCTTGGCGTATGCTTCAGGGAAGCTACGCATGAACAAGATCCGCATCCTGCCGGGAGACAAGGTGACCGTGGAATTCAGCCCGTACGACAACACCAAAGGGCGCATCACGTATCGCGGAGAAAAACGAATACCCCAACAGACATAAGCGAAGCTTGAGCGTCATATGAAGATTCATTCATCCATAAAAACAATGTGCCAGAGCTGCAAGATGGTAAAGCGCAAAGGGAAGCTGTACGTCATCTGCAAGAATCCAAAGCATAAACAGCGCCAAGGATAATATGCCGCGATTACTCGGAGTAAGCATTCCAGACAATAAGAATATTGAGATTGCCTTAACCTATATCCATGGGATCGGGCGTCCTTTGAGCAAAAAGATTCTGGAGATCTCGCGCATTAAGCCTTTTACAAAGGCTTCCACTCTGACTTCAGATGAGCTGAACCGTCTCAAGGAGTTGATTGAGAAGAACTACAAGACGGAAGGGGAACTGAAGAGGCAGGTGATGATGAACATCCGTCGCTTGAAGGATATCGGAGCATGGAGAGGAGTGCGGCATATGAAAAAGCTTCCGGTCAGAGGCCAGCATACGAAGACGAATACGAGAACCGTGAGGGGGAACGTGCGAAAGACGGTAGGATCTGGAAGAAAACCACCTGCATCAGCTACATAATCTTGAACTATCATGGGAAAGAAACGCATTATCACAAAAGGAGAAATCGGAGAAGCACAGGCGGGAGCAGTAGCCGAGCCTTCTTTGAAGTCAAAGAAATCACAGAGCAAGGAAGGAAAAGTATATATCGCTTCTTCCTACAACAACACGTTGATGACCCTTACTGACGAGAAAGGAAACGTGCTGGTTTCGTTTTCTGCAGGACAGATGGGATTCAAGGGAACGAAGAAATCAACTCCGTTCGCAGCTTCCAAGGTAGCTGACGCCCTCTCGCTGAACGCTCAGAACAGGGGCATAGAGCGGGTCCGGGTGGTCGTGAAAGGGGTGGGATCTGGAAGGGATTCCGCGCTCCGCTCCATCGGGGCAAAAGGGCTGGAGATACTATCCATTACCGACGCCACGCCCATTCCCCATAACGGTCCAAGGCCTCCTAAAGTGAGACGGGTATAACCATGCAAAAAGGAGTATTGAGAAAACGGCCGCCTTCCCAGCTTTCAGAATACGGAAGGCAGCTCAAAGAAAAGCAGGAATTGAAGAAGCACTACAATCTCAGAGAATACCAGCTGAAGGCATACGTATCTGACGCGTTTTCCCATGTGCAGAGAAAATCAGCGAACGCAGCCGAGATCTTCGTGCAAAGCCTGGAAACCAGGTTAGACAGCTTCGTGTTCCGCATGGGCATGGCCGAGACGAGGAATCAGGCGCGCCAGCTTGCTTCCCACGGGCATTTCCTGGTGAACGGGAAAAGGATCACCATTCCTTCCTACAAGGTCAAGAAAGGAGATGTCGTGCAGATCCGCCCATCTTCTTTGGAGAGAGAGTACTTCAAGCAGGCGCGGCTGCGGCTCAAGAAATATGAAGCTCCTTCATGGATATCTCTTGATAAGGAAAAGATGGAGGGGACGATCGTGGGGCTTCCTTCAGTCGCAGAGGCGAATCTCGGCCTTGAGCTGCCCATTATTTTTGAGTATTATTCACGGTAATTCATTTATTCACTATATTTTTTGTATGATGGTTCCTCTATCACAATCTATAAGACTCGTCGAAGAGAAAGGCCGCAAGGGCGTGTTTGAAATTGAAGCCCTGTATCCGGGATACGGGGTCACCGTAGGGAACAGTCTCAGGAGAGTTCTTCTTTCTTCCCTGGAAGGAGCAGCGATCACGCAGGTGAAAATCAAGGGGGTGAGCCACGAGTTTTCCACGATCCCCGGAGTAAAGGAAGACGTGCTCGGCATTCTTTTGAATCTGAAGCAGGTACGCTTCACGTCGTTCACCGAAGAACCGCAGAAGGCCGTATTGAAGATCAAAGGAGAGAAAGAGGTGACGGCGGGAAGTTTCCAGGTTCCTTCCCAAGTGGAGCTGATCAACAAAGATCTGCACATTGCAACCCTTACGAGTTCTTCTGCCGAACTGGAGATGGAGATTCAGATAGAAAAGGGGATCGGGTATGTTCCTGTAGAATCTCTCAAGAAAGAAAAGCAAGAAATCGGAGTCATATTTTTGGACGCCATATTTTCTCCCGTGCAGAGAGTGAGCTTTAAAGTAGACCACATGAGAGTGGGGGACCGCACGGACTTTGACCGTCTCATCTTGGAAGTGGAAACCGATGGAACTATGACTGCGGCAAAAGCCCTGTGGCAGGCTTCCAACATCCTGCTCAAGCAGTTCGAGGCGATTTCCCAGGGGATTGAAGAAAAAGCCGCAGAACCAGAGAGGAAAGAAGAAAAGATTTCCAAGAAAAAGACTGCCGTGAAGAAAGAGAAGCCGGCAAAGGCTGCTCCCAAGAAGAAAAAGAAATAACCTATTCATGAGAAAGAGAAAAAAAACAGCGAAGTTCTCACGCGAGAGCGCGCAACGCAAAGCGCTCGTGCTTTCTCTTTCTCGCGCATTGCTTTTGCAAGAGAAGATCCAGACGACCAAGGCGAAAGCAAAAGCAGCTTCGCAGTTTGTAGAGCGCCTCATCACCGTTGCCAAGAGAGGAGATGTGAACAGCCGTCGCACGCTGAAAGAATATATGACGGAGTCTCTCGTGCGCAAGCTTATTTCTGATATCGCTCCCAGATACAAGGAACGCCACGGCGGATACACGAGGATTCTCAAGCTTGGAAGGCGCATCACAGACGGATCTGAAATGGCTATTGTAGAATTAGTGAAATGAAAACCATAGAACGCAAAACTCATGCCATTGATGCTTCAAACCAGCCTATGGGAAGGCTGGCAGTTTCAATCGCGATCCTTCTGCGGGGAAAGCACAGAGCGCAGTTCCAGCCCAACGAAGACAAGGGAGACTTTGTCGTGGTCAAGAACGTGAAAGCCATGAAACTTACAGGAAACAAGCTCAAGAAAAAGATATATTACACTCACTCGGGATATCCGGGAGGCATTCGAGCGCAATCCATGGAAAAGCTGTTTGCAGAACGTCCTCAGGAGCTTTTGAGGAAAGCGGTATGGGGCATGCTCACCAAGACACGATTGAGGCCGAAGCAGATTAACCGGTTGAAGTTTGAGAAATAGGCACTATGGCAACAAAATCATCCGTAAAACCAAAGAAGGAGGAGGCGGTCATTGTTCCCCAGGGAAAATACATTGAAGCCATAGGCAGGAGAAAAACCGCTATCGCAAGAGTGCGGGTGTCGTTCCAGGGTCAGGGCGCGTTCATAGTTAATGAGAAACCCTTGGAGCAGTACTTCCAGGATCCTTTTTTCCAGAACGTTGCCAAGGACGCCTTGCAGCGGACCGGGGTTGCTGCGGGAGTTTCAGTACGGGTGCAGGGAGGAGGAGTTCCTTCTCAAGCTGAAGCCATACGTCTGGGGATCTCCAGAGCTCTGTGTGAAGAGAACGGAGAATTGAGACCTCAGTTGAAGGGACTAGGATACCTTACGAGAGATCCTCGCATGAGAGAGCGCAAGAAGTTCGGATTGAAGCGCGCTCGCAGAGGGCCTCAATGGAAGAAGAGGTAAATAGATGGGAAAACCGCCACATGGGCGGTTTTCGTGTCTCTTGACAGAATTTTTGATATCTGTTATAGTTTAAATAGTTCTCTAAATCAAAAAAGGGAGGTGAATCATGAAACAGTCAGGTGATTTTTCCGGAGGAAGTCAGAGCTTCTGGACAAGGCGCTTTGTAGGTTTGTTCTTGATCATCGTAGTAGTAGCGATAGCCATACGTTTGGTATCTGCAGGTCAAGAGCAAACCACCCCTTCTATCTCCGTGGCGGTTCCTATGTCTACCGTTACACCCACGATCGAGGAAAAGGCTTTCGCAATACAGCAAGAAAGCGAGGGGATCCTCATGAGAAATAACCGTGAGGCAGAGTTGAGGGCTGTCTTTGCAGGAGGAGTTCCTGCGGAGAGTGCGGCATTCGATATCTCTCCCATTTTTCGTGGAGGAGAAGTATCGGCCGCAACCTTCATGCTTAGGCCAGGCTGGTTTCTCGTCCGACTGGTGGAAACACAGGAGGAACCGGTTCTGGGTCTCACGGATACAATGAGATTTTGTGGTCGTGTAGGGATGGACACTACTTTTGCAAGATTCTGCAGTTTTGCTGTGGAAAACAAAGGCACCATCTTTTTCAAACCTTTAATGGCGGCATATAAGGACTTGAACCATAGCGTAACGACCAAAGAGTTGACACCGTAAGGGTGTCTGCAGTCAACAACCGAGCCTTCGTTTTCGAAGGCTTTTTCTTTTCTTATTCATGGAGATACGTATATCTTGCTTGATATCAAGAAATATCCAAAGTAATAATGTCAGCGCGCTCGCAAAGGGCCTCAATGGAAGAAGAGGTAATGGAATGGGAAAACCGCCCATGTGGCGGTTTTTTTGTATCCTTGACAATCTCGTTTTCTTGTGATAGCCTTTTTATAGAAAATCAGCTCTTTGAAGGAGGATGTTTCCATGACACGAACCATCGGGACGATTAGGAATATCTATCCAGATCTTGCCGTCATTAGTGTGGTTGCTGATGGGGTTTCTGATGAGGCTACTGCAACACCTAAAGAAGAAGGTTTCGATCTTCTTGCTGGAATAGGCGTTGGAGGCCGAGTCTCTGTGGAAGTTTATCTGATTCCACCCCGCACTTCTGCCCGAACTCATCTCGGCATCACTAAAATTTTTGGCAAAGTAAGCTCCCAAGAAAGACCTTCACCGGAAGCTGCGTAGATTTTCGGAATAGATTCTTTGAAGGAGGATGTCCTCGTGCTACAACAAAACCCTATTGGGAGGATCAAAAGTGTCTCCCCAGATAAAGCCTGGATTGCCGTAGCTGCGTACGGAATTTCTGAAGAGGTTCCTGTAGAGCCAGACAAGAAAGGCTTCCCCATTCTTTCTCAAATAGGAGAGGGAGGGCTCGTCGAAGTGCAGGTTGTAGAGCACCCATTTGGAGGAACGACCACAAAGAGACATCTCGTCATTACCAGCATTCTTGGAGAGTATTATCCCCCAGTACGACCTTCGCCGGAAGGTGATCCAGCGGCCTAGATCTCTCATCTCTTAAAGAAGTTTTTCTGAAAGAGAGAGCACCCCTGCATTCAAGAGAAGCAGGGTTTTTTCTTTGTCGTCCCAGAAGAAGGGAGAAGAGAAGGATATTCCAAGCTCTGTGACATTCACCTTATCCCTCGTATCAATTTCTGTAACATTCAATTTGTTTCCCGTAGAGAAAAGGAGGTAGTGAGAGGTGATCCAGGCAAGGTTTGAGACAGGGTCATTGAACGTTGCTACGCTCACGGTTTCTCCTTTGGTATGTTTTGGCTGATCCGCATCTTCCTCAAGGAAGAAGAGAGAGATCTCGTTTCCTTTTTGCAGGGCGATCTTTTTGCCGTCAGGGCTGAGGCTGAATTCTTGCACGTGTTCTTGTATGGGCTCAAAGCGTTGGAGCGCCTTATTCAAAAGCATGAGAGAAGTTCCTTGCAAGAGGAATATCCCTTTTTCAGTAGGGTAAAGAGCGAACGGAGCTTTCAATGATGCTGGAGTTGTAAGAGGCGACGGAAGAGAGGAGGAGAGAATCTCTTTTTCCCACAGGACTCCTTTGGCATCAATCCAGAAGAGGGTATCGCCCAACATGCTGAAATTCACGACAGGACTTGCAAAAGGAGTAGACAGGGTTTGCGTGCCATAATCTCCAAGCAAGAGGGAGTTTCCTTTGGAAGAAGGTTTTTCTAGGAGGATTGCGGAGCCAGCTGATGAGGCGAATTCTACCCGGTCAACGTCTTTTCCGAAGAATTTGAGCTCTTTGACATCCTCTCCTGCTTTATAGAGAAGGTACGAGAAGCCTGCGCTCCCCTTGATCTGGATAAGAATAGCATCGGAATCTTTTCTCCATGAAACTGAAGCGATTGTTCCTGTGAGATTTTTCCAGATGACGTTCTCGGTATTTTTTTGTCTATCTACGATTGAAAGCGATCTCCCTTTTTGCGGAGAACTTTTTTGGAGCAGGAGGAAAGAATAATTTGGAGAAACCCAAAATTTCTCTATTCCTTCAAGAAGGCTTTTCGTCTGGAGCAACTGAGGAATAAGGAGGATATTTTTTGCTTCAGTCACTTCCCTTGCTTTCACGCCCAGGGTTTTCTCCCAGGGGACATACCCTTCTTTCTCCACCAGAACGCTGTAGGATTTCGGGAGGAGGTTATCGATGAGGATGGTGCCGAAGAGCCAGTCGGTTTTCTCCGCGATGCTCGGTCGCACCAAGACAGAGGCGTTTTTCGGGACGATTTTCATGTACAAGGCTCCTGTCTGCGTGATCGTTCTCTGCTGGAAATCAAAACGATATCCTGCGTAATACAAGAGCAGGAGGGGAGTGGAAACAGTAAAAAGAAAGAAGAATGTGAAAAAAAGATATGTCCTTTGGCGCCTAGTCATGCTGGACAGATTATACCTGATTTCCTGTTTTTGGAAAGCTTGCTTGGGAACAATGTTTGAGATAGAGTGGGAAAGATGGAGAAATTCGTTATTCATGGATCTCGCCCCTTGAAGGGGCGGCTTGAAGTACGGGGGGCAAAAAACGCCGCCTTTCCTTTGTTGGCCGCCACCATTCTTACCAAGAAGGATTGCCTTATTGAGAACCTCCCGCTCATAGAGGACGTATTCCGCATGATAGAGATTTTAGAGAGCATGGGAGCTGAGGTGCAATGGAAAGGGAAGCGAGCAGTTTCCATTAATACCAAGCACCTTGATCCTTCGGCAATGGATACCAAGCTCGTTCGTAGATTCCGGGGATCTGTGCTGCTCATGGGTCCGCTTCTTTCAAGGTTTGGAAGAGTCTTTCTTCCCGTGCCAGGAGGAGATATCATTGGAGCCCGTCCCATCTATACCCATTTGGACGCGTTCTCTCAATTAGGAGCTAAAGTATCTTCCAAGGGGAACGGGTTTGAAGTGA